>JAFXJJ010000052.1 GCA_017532345.1 Erysipelotrichales bacterium | reverse complement strand
AGCTTCTTCTAAATTATCGACATGAATAAAGCCTAATACCAATGAAGTATCTTCTTTTTCTTTCTCTAATGTACGATATTCAGTAATATCCTTGAAGAATAAAATCATCGCATCAGCTTTACGTAAAACTTCGTAATAGTGATCATCAATGCATGCCACTACACTAGTTGCATCACCATTAACAATAGGTCCTACATCAGGAATCATATGTACGATATTCTTATTCACATCTACAAGATTACGCTCATAGAATAAGTCACTCATCCAAGTTACAATACCCTTTTCATCATATGTCACAATACCGATCTTCCCAAAGTTAAAAGCATCCTTAGCATCATTCCCTAGAATACGAGTAATTGAGAAGATACGCTTCTTATTGTCTTTTTCTTGCACTCTAAAAACTTGATAGATACAAACAAAATTAATAATTAGCATTCCCACAGCTAGAGTAGCTGCAGCTGGCCCAATAATAAATCCTGCAATGATAGATACAAGAATTTCTAATGCTACTACAATAAACACTCTTGTTTTAAACCTCGAAAGCATACACAGCCCTCCTAACTATTTCTTAAATACGTCATTTTATCTCTTAAATCTGAAATACTATCCGTAAATCCAAGCACTACTAATATTGAACTAAATGGGGGCATAATCGCAAACATCAATACCCATAAAAACTTTCTTAATTTATAGTATGCCATGATTGTCACAGCACATAAGTATCCATTGGCAATTAACACAAACATTGATACTAACATAACGCAATATAGAATATCTGCATTAATATTTAGTGCTCCAGTATTTAATAAATATGTAGATCCGACATATCCAAATCCCATTATATATCCCCACGGTTTAGATAAACGTAGTGTATTAATAGGACGTATTTTTCTAATTTTAATTTTAAATCTAGTAAGTACAATATACGCTAATAAATGAATTAATAAGCCTTCAATTAATCCCATCACTATATTTGAGATAATCAATAATTTAGGAATAAAGTTATAGAAACTTTCAGGTATAACTAGTCCTGCTGAACCATAAATTTCTCTAACTGTTTCTGTCAAATAAGCAATGTCATCAACCAAATTATAACCAAAAAGCGCTGAGAATACAAACATCATCAGAAATGCCGAGATAATAGAGATACCACAACTAATTAGCAATAATTCATGATGTTCACGGTCATTTCTAACAGCATGTCCATATAGTAATCCAACAGCAGCTGCAAGTATCGCATAATATAAACCAGAAGGCATACCAGCTATAAAAGCAAGCAATACTGTAGATACTGCTACTAAACTAGCATCTTTGATACCATATTTAATAGTATACATAATAATTGGCAATGGAATAATCCAATATAACGCAAAGTCAATCATACCTGCACTTTGACGATTTATAAATAATAATGCACCAATAAGAGCACACATCATGGCTCCTTCAGTGAGTTTCTTAGTACTATTCATACGAACTCCTATTTCTATATAAACAAGCAAGATTTCTTGCAAGCATTAATCTTCACCTTACTATTTTACCACAAATCATCATCTAATGAAATACCTAGGTGAATATCCTTAAATGAAAGAAAATACCTTGTTGGTACAAGGTATTTCAATATATCTTCATATTATCATTTAACGCTTCTTAAAACATCATTAACTTTTTCTACTGTTGTTCCTAGTAAATCAACTATTTCTTCAACTGATTTACCTTTACTATGCATTCGGACAATATTTTCATGCAGTGCTTTTTCAATACCTTCCTCTATACCTTCTTTTCTTCCTTCTTCACGACCTTCATTTTTGAGTTCTCGCTCTATTCCTTTTTGTGTTTGGTAATCCCAATATTCTTTGATTAGTCTTTCTTTTTCCTCTTCGTTACTGCATAAATGTTCGATTTTGTCAGTTATCCTATCTAATCCACTCATTAAGATCCCCTCCCCATTTATTATGTATTGCTTCACTTTATCTTTAAATCTTTCGTCATCTTTATTATACATAACTCTGGCAAATACAGCAAGAATCGTTTCAATATCATAACTTTCAAAATCTATTTCTTTATTTACTAAATTACCTAAGTACACATCATATACATATGGAAAGCCAATCCGTTCTTCTCCTTCTTCATTTCGCATTCGATAACTTTTAAGATAATTAACTTCATCTTTATCATCTATTCGCACCTCATCCATTATACAAATAATTACTGTTTGCATGAGTTCAATATGTTTATCAGAGCCATCTAATTGATTTGCCACTTCACTAGCTGCGTAAAACCCACTACGTAAAAGGAACTCTTTAGTAACTACTAATTGCATCTCTATAATTACTCGATATTTCTTATCTACAATTATCCGAATATCAGATTCACTATTTTTCTTTTCTCCTTTCTCGCTTTCATACCTTTTAGGTAATAACACTTCTATTTCCTTTTCATTCATTCCGCATATACTTCTTAATAAAAATCTTATACATTCTCTACCATCATTTGTGGTTGGATCGAATATCTTATGAAATCCATAATCTCTAAGTGGTGCCTTCTCTAACATTTTCCTTTCAAACACATTTTGTTCTCTTTCTTTTGTTGTCATAGCCTGTTTCCTCCTAAAATCACGGCATTTCAATAACTTTAGTGCCTTCATATTACTATTGTCTAAAAAAAAGAAAAGGGACAAAAAAATTGAAGAAAATAAAAAGATGAAGCATATCTCCATCAATTAAGTTGATATTTTATCTAAAAATTCATCAGTTTGTATTCGATTTTCAAAAATATAAATATTTTTATGAGTATATTTATTTAGTAGTTCTAATACTTCAGGTCTATTATTAGAATTATAATTCTTTATAAATTCTATAAACTCTGCATCTTCTTCAGTTTCTATCCAAGGTATATCAGACCGAGCTTTCCCCATTCGTTCTTTGACTCCTGCAAGACAAACATCCAATGGATAATCCAAAAATACAACAGTGTCACAATACTGTAATCTTAACTCTATCGTAGAATTATAATTACCATCTATAATCCATGAGTCCTTTTTCACTACTTCTGATAGTCGTTTAATGAAAACATCTCTATCTACAGTAGTTTTATCCGCATTCCAATACATCATATCTAAGTGAAATAGAGGGATACCAGTGATTTTATGTAACTCTCTAGAAAAGGTACTCTTACCACTGCCAGGGCAACCAATTATCATGATTCTTTTCATTTTCTCACCTCAGTTTAGCCTTTATGAGATAATTATACCATTATTTATTATTAAATTAGGAAATAAAAAGCCCCATCTTCCGATGAGGCTTGTATATCGTATCAATTAGTCCTTTACGTAAGGTAATAATGCCATTTGACGAGCACGTTTGATAGCAGTAGCTAACATACGTTGATATTTAGCACTTGTACCAGTTACACGACGTGGGATGATTTTACCGTTTGCAGAGATGAAGCGGCTTAATAATTCAACATCCTTGTAATCGATATATTCAACATTGTTCTTAGTAAAGTAACATACTTTCTTACGACCCATACGTTGTTTCTTGAATGCCATAATTAAATCTCCTTTCACTAGAATGGTAGGTCATCACTTGAGATATCAAGTGTACCTGTATAATCATCATTGCTTGATTGAGGTTGATTATATGATGGAGCTTGTTGATAGCTTGGTTCACCATATGTAGCATCAGTACTTCTTGGTGTTAAGTTTTGTACACTATCACACACGATGTCTGTTGTATACACACGTTGGCCTTGTTGGTTTTCATAGCTACCTGTTTGAATTCTACCTTCAACAGATACTAGATAACCTTTCTTAATGTATTTATCCATAAATTCTGCTGTCTTACCAAATGCTACACAGTTGATGAAATCAGCATCAGGTTGCCCTTCCACTTTACGTGTACGGTTAACTGCAACACTGAAACGTACAACTCCTGTACCACTTTGTGACATACGCATTTCTGGATCTCTTGTAAGTCTTCCAACTAATTCTACTCTATTCATATTCGTTACCCCTTTAGATTATTGCTTGTCTAAGTTCACAATCATGTGACGAACAACATCATGGTTAATGCGTGAACGACGATCGAATTCAGCTACGCAAGTAGCATCTGCTTCAACGTTTAATACAACATAGTAACCTTTAGTCATGTCTTCGATTCTGTATGCGAATTCTTTTAATCCCCAATCGTCAACATTTGAAATTGTTCCACCGTTTGATGTGATAACGTTTGCTAATGTTTCCATTAACTCAGTCTTAGCTGCATCATCTAGTGTAGGTCTCATAATGTACATAATTTCGTATTTGCTCATTTTGTACACCTCCTTCTGGTCTAACGGTCTTCTTAAGAAGACAAGGAATAAATATTTTCATATTTACTCGCCTTAGAATTATAGCAGAGTAAAATTAGTTTGTAAACAAAAAAATCATGCTTTTTATAATATTTTTTCGCATGATTTTAAAATGGATATTTTCCTATATTTTAAGACTCTATATTACCTAAAACTTTATATAATAATCGGTAAAGTTCCATCGCTTCACTAGGCTCTAACTTCACACAAGAACCTATCTTATTAGGTATATCAACAGCTTTATCACGTAACTCTTCCCCCTGTGCAGTGATGCTAATTAAAACATTACGTTCATCATTAGGCATTCGCTTACGTTCAATATAACCTTTGCTTTCTAGCTTCTTTAATAATGGTGTCATTGTTCCAGAATCTAAGTATATGCACTCCCCAAGTGCCTTCACATTCATTTCCTTCTTTTCCCATAACACTAATAGCGTAATGTATTGTGTATATGTTAAGTCAATTTCATCAAGAAACGGTTTATATTTACGTACAATTTCTTTTGCTGCTGCATATAACGGAAAACATAATTGATTTTCTAACTTTAAGCTTTCATACTTATTACTCACATTACCACATCCTTTTAATCAATCTAACACAATTTAATTGATTAAGCAAGATTTCCATTTTGTGAAGCTTCATAGGCTTCCCTAACTGCTCTTGATAGTTGGTCAGCACATGAAGTTGGTCTTCTACCACATGTAATTCCTTGAAGCTTTTCCTCTATCATTTCTACTGTCCATCCATCAACTAATTTAGGAATAGCCTTTAAATTGCCGTTACAGCCACCACCTAAGAATTCTATATTAGTAACTACATTCCCATTAATCTCAACTTTAATATTTCTTGCACATGTATTCTCTGTAGTATAAATGTATTCCATCTTCATATCCCTCTACTTTCCCAAAGCTATATAAATTCTATAATAAAGCAGTAATTTTACTTTCAATTTTTGATGGTTCATCAGTTGGTGCGAAACGTCCTACTACATTACCATTACGATCAACTAAGAATTTTGTGAAGTTCCACTTAATTGCGCTTCCCATAATACCTTTCTTTTGAGATTTTAAGTAAGTGAATAATGGTTCTTCTTTTTCACCGTTAACATCAACCTTCGCAAACATCTTGAATGTCACGCCATATCTTGATTGACAGAAGTCTTCAATTTCTTCTTCAGTACCAGGTGCTTGATTACCAAATTGGTTACAAGGGAAATCTAAAATTTCAAATCCTTGTGCTTGATACTTTTCATATAAATCTTGTAAGCCTTCATATTGAGGTGTAAATCCACATCCTGTTGCTGTATTCACTACTAATAATACTTTACCTTCATAATCTTTCATTGATACCATACTGCCTTCGGCATCTTTCACATTGTAATCATAAATTTTCATATGCGTTCCTCCTTAATTGTTTTCTATTTAATCGCATACAACTTGTTTACGATTAGATTGTATACAATTTGTTTGTGCTTGTCAATACCCATTTATAAGAATAATTTAAAATATATATTTATTTACAATAAACAATATCAATTTTACGTTACATTTGGTAATAATTTAGCCCGAATATTGCTTTAAATTTCTTAAATTATGATATATGATTTACTTGCATATAAGAGGTTATATTATGAAATCAATATTACTTATTACTACAGGAGGAACAATAGCATCCTCTAATAATGGACAAGGGCTAGTGCCAACAAGTTCTTCCAACGAAATCTTAAATATGATTAATAAGATTGCATCCGAGTATGATGTATCTACCATGGATTTATTCAGCCTAGATTCCTCTAATATCCAAATGGAAGAATGGCAAAAGATGGCTGAGACAATCTACCTAGAACATAAAAAGTATGATGGTATCGTACTAACACATGGCACTGATACGATGGCATATACAGGGTCAGTATTATCCTTTATGCTTCAAAATGTTCCCATTCCTATTGTATTGACAGGTTCTCAGTTACCACTTCACCATCCAATGACTGATGGTATTGAAAATCTCCGTACAGCTTTTGCGATGGCTGCAAGTGAGATACCTGGTGTATTTATCGCCTTCAATCGTAAAGTAATGTTGGCTACTCGTGCTGTGAAGGTACGCACCACTAGTTTTGATGCCTTCGAAAGTGTCAATGCCGATTATATCGCAACTGTCGATTCTAGAGGATTAGTTATCCACAAAGAATTATTACCTACTATACAAGGTGATTTCATACTCCGTAACGATATATGTTCGGATGTATTCTTAATTAAACTAATACCAGGTATGAATCCTAATATCTTTGATGCTTTATTATCAATGAATATTAAAGGTGTAGTAATTGAGGCTTTTGGTGCTGGTGGAGTACAATATCTAAGAAGAGATATCACTAATAAGCTTAGTAAGCTTGTTGATAATAATATTAGTGTTGTAGTATGTAGTCAATGCTTATATGAGCGCAGTGATTTCTCAATATATGAAGTAGGTCAAAAGGTCTTAGCACAAGGCGTAATAGAAGGTATGGATATGACTAGTGAAGCTGCTATTTGTAAGCTAATGTGGGGGCTTGCATATTATCGTTCAACACAGGAAATCAAAGAATTATTTAATACCAACCTAGTTGGTGAAGTTCATTTAATATAGAAAAACGTAGTTATGGAAAACATAACTACGCTTTTATTTTACTCTTTACAAGCAGCTACTAAACGTTCTAATGCAGCTTGAATGACATGTGTAGGGGCAGCTAGTGCAATTCTTTCAAATCCTACGCCACCTTCACCAAAGATATATCCTTCATCAAGATATAGGTGGTGTTTCTTCATTTTTGCTTCTAATTCTTCCTTTGTTAGATTTAAGTATGTAAGATCTAACCATTGAAGATATGTACCTTGTAGTTCTACCACCTTTACTTCAGGTAAATGTTCATTTAAATAACTCTTCACAAGCTTTCTATTAGTATCTAATACTTGAATTAATTCTTCTAACCATTCTTCACATTCAGTATAAGCTAATTCTAATGCTTTATAAGCTAAGTTTGTAGCCATGAAGCAATGATTCTTTCTTAATAATTCTCTAAATGCATTACGTCTTTCATCATTGAATATAAAGATATTTGAGATTTGCATACCTGCTAAGTTAAATGTTTTTGAACAAGAACTACATACCATTAAATTGTCTTTGTATTCTTCAAATAATGCTGCACTAGTATGTGTATATCCAGGCATAATCAAATCCATATGGATTTCATCAGATACTAGGAATACATTATGTTTCTTACATAGCTTAACTACAGTTTCTACTTCTTCTTTTGACCATACTCTACCTACTGGATTATGAGGTGAACAGAAAATCATCATAGTTACTTCATCACTTGATAATTTAGCTTCTAAATCTTCAAAGTTAATTGTATATGCACCATTTTCATATACTAATTCACTACGTACAATAGTTCTACCATTTTCTTCAATTGCCATACTAAATGGATAATATACAGGAGAGATAATACAAACACTGTCTGTTGGCTTAGTGTATGCTTGTACAGCAAAACCAAGTGCTGTTACTACACCAGGTGTGATGAAGAAATCTTCTTTGCATACATTAATACCATGATGGCGTTTCATGAATGAAATAGTTGCATTATAATATGCATCTGTAGGTCCTGTATAACCAAGAATATTAGTATCTAAATGTTTTTTTAAACCTTCAACAATTGGTAATGGTGTCATAAATTCCATATCAGCTACTGATAATGGAACAATTCCCATTTCTACTTCTTCTTTTGATAGTGCCATCCATTTACCACTACCTTGAACACTTCGATTTACTACTGTCTCAAAATCATACTTCATAATTAATCCTCTACCTTCCTTAAGAATATTCTCTTCTTAAATGCTCCATTCTTTTCATTTTTCTGAGCACGTTTTTCCTGTATTTGTTGTGCACTAAAGCCTCTTACTTTACAGATTGCATCAATTATTTCTATCATATCACACATTTCTTCTAAACTATGGTCCGCAAGATATTCTTGATATTCTTCTGCTAATTTCTTTTCTAATTCTTCAATATATCTTGCTTCATCTAATATTTCATAATCTGGATGTCTACCATCACGTTCGATTATCTCTACTATATTATCACGTACAAGCTTATTATAAACTTTAACCATAATTACCTCTTAATGATTATTGTTGCGACTAGCGGAAATGCATACATCAATCGCAAGACATACAGCTAACGCTAAGACTTCATCATAATCATCATTAATATCCATGCAGTAGCAGTCTCCAAATGTAAGCCATTCTTTATATATTTCAGCTATTTTCTCACCATCTCTACTGACGTAGTAATCATGAGCAAAAAATTCTCCATCAACAGACCAATCTAGTCCATTCACATAGTATTTAGGAACAAAGAAACTGAATTCCTTCACAATCTGAGCTACATCTACTCCACCTACAAATACTGTGAAAGTTGGTAGAAATTGGAATAATTGTTGTTCGATATAAGCAACTTCATCTCCAATTGTATCATAAACATGAAGTTTCTTTCCTAATGTGAAAACTTCTCCTTCACAAGTGTATCTTACATTACCATCTGCATCATAAATATTGAATTTATCACCAAAAGTAAATACTTCTTGCTTTACACATAATTTCATAAACACTACCTCACTTACTATTTATTATAAATCAAAATCAGTACAAATCATAGTCCGATATTGTATATCCTTCACTTCTAGCATAATCAATGAAGGCACCTAAAACATTAGCGTTAGTTTCACTAACGGCATGTAGCAAGTATATTGCACCTGGATGTAAACCTGCTTTTAATTTATCTAGGGCTTTTTCTTCTGACATTTGATTATTCACATCATAATCAAAATATGCGAATGACCACATGACACATTGGTAATTTAATGAACTCGTTGCTTCTAAGCTCTCCACTGAAAACTCTCCTTCTGGAGGTCGTACTAAATCCATTACATAATTATACTTATCAATCATTAGTGAATGTAGCTTTAGCACTTCGCTTTTCACATCATCTCCTGACATTGAGGCAAAAGATTTATGTGTATATGAATGATTACCTACTATGTGTCCTTCATCAATTATTCGACGCATTAATTCATCTTGATTAGCAGCATAATGAGATGTGACAAAGAATACAGCATGTACTCCTTTTTCCTTCATAACGTCAAGAATAATTTTGGTATTCCCATTTTCATACCCATTATCAAATGTTAGATATATTTTCTTTTCGTCAGGACTACCAACAAAAATAGTGTTATATGTTTTAAACTCTTCATTAGCCTTAACACAATCTAGCGGCTGCCCATCAGCTGTTTTATCTTTGCCAATACCCCAACTTATTTGTTTAGATACTTCATTTACTTCTTCCATACCACATGCCGTAAGAAATAGTAAACATAGTACCAATAGTTTCTTCATAATAATCACCACTAAACTATATGATTCATAGTAAACTAAAAGACCTGATAAACAGGTCTTGCTTGTCTAAAATGTGATTATTTTAGCTGGTTCTGTAAATGAATAGATTACTGCAGTTGCATTCTTTAAATAATATACTTCAGTATTTCCATCTCCCGCTTTATACATTTTTTGAAGTGAAGGATACGCCTCTAGCATATGCTTCTGAGCCTCGATTCTTTCATCTAGTACTGCCTCACCACTTAAACGTATCCATTTTCCATCTACCATACCACATAATTCTACCTTAGGATTAGCCTTCATTTGTTCAGCAACTGGCTTACTCTTACCTGTTTGGATATACAGCTTACCTTCAAAAACATCTACTGTACCGAAAGGACGAACTCGCGGTTGGTCACCCTCAACTGTTGCAAGATAATATACACCACATTTCTTTAAAAAATCATATGCTTCTTTCATACTTGTATTCTCCTTATTAACTATATTCTACATCATACTTATCTAAAAAGAAAAGACCTGATATACAGGTCTAATAACGTTTTGGTAAATCTTCCTTTGTTGTGATTTTGTAGTTACCATAATCTCCCATAACCATCATTACATCGGTGTTAGAGAATAACTCAACAGCACTAGCATCATCAGTAATAGATTGATTAGTTCTAACAGCTTTTTCGTAGGCATCTAGTAATACCTTTGTTTTGAAGCCTTGTGGAGTTTGCGCTTGCCACAAGCTTGAACGATCAGGTGTATCAATAATCACACCATTCTTAACAGTTTTAATAGTATCTTTCACTGGCACACCACATATGCATGCTTGACGTCTTTCTAATGCCGTAAGAACATTATCAATACAGCCTCTCGTCACAAAAGGTCTAGCACCATCGTGAACTAGAACCACTAATTCACTAACTATTTGTAGTCCCGCATATACACTATTAGTACGTTCTGCACCACCATCAGTAAAATAGAATTTATCGCCTTTAAGAACCTTCTTAATCTTTTCTTCATCATCTTTACTATGAACAATGATAATTTGTTTACAACGTTCATCATCAACAAACTCTTTCACAGTACGCTCAATAACCATATATTTACCAATGTATAAAAATAATTTATTTTCATCAGCACCCATACGAGTACCTTTACCAGCACATGGAATAACTACACTATAATTCATTAATAACACCACCCAGTGTTATTATTTTACCATATCTTTTGATTTATTTAATCTATTTTTATAGTTTTTCTTTACATTTCTTAAAACAATTTTTAAATATTGCTTTACATTTTTAGAATTCATATCTTCATATATCATATCTAGTTCATTATCGGCTATTTCCATATCATATTTCCTTAAATAATCCTTAGCCACAGAAATATACTCATTCTTACCAAGTCGTTCTAATACAAACTCTTCATCAAAATAACTGTTACTAATTACTTTAGTGTTACGATCAAATCCAATATTATGTGATGTATCATTATATGTTGTTAGCATAAATACAGAGTGTCTAAAATCATAAATAGTGCCATCACAATTCTTCCATTTACCTGTTTCAAAAATATTATAGAAGAATTTCTTTACGTCATTATGAGCCTTATCAAAATTCAGTAAAACAAAAATATAAGAAGGTGTTTTCTTTAAATCATTCCATGGCTTATAGAAAGTAGATTCTTTTGAACCAGTAAGTTGGTAGAGAGATGATGATTCATTATATAGCTGCATTGGTAAGATTACTTTCTCCATTTTTAATTCTTTTGATAGATCACTTACAAAAGCAGTAGCTTCATCTAACGAATTGCTTTTAAAGTTCCAAATAGCTTTAGGTAATTCATCAATACTTTCATCAAAGTCTGCCAGTAGTTGTTCAATACGTGATAATACAGTATGATAATTATTATATTTTGAATACAAATTCTTTAAATCATATTTCATATCAAAGTGCATGTTGCAAAGATCATCAATCACAACTCTAACATCATTTTCAGTAACATTCTTTCGATCTGCAAGCTTAGCTTTTGTACATGCTAAATCAATTACATCAATTGCCTTATCTGGAAAGTGTCTAGACAACAAATACTTTTCTGATTCATATACTGCATATCTAACTACATCTTCATTTATCTCAACATGGTGGAATCGTTTTAAAGCATTAACTTTATTCACAATCATTTGTAAAGTCATCTCAGCATTAGGTTCTTCTAATACTAGAGTTTGGAATCTTCGCTCTAATGCACGATCCTTTTCTATATACTTTGAATATTCATTAATAGTTGTTGCTCCAATAACACGTATTTCATTTCTCGCTAAATATGGTTTAAACACCGTTGCAACATCAATCGAACCCTCAGCTTTCCCTGCTCCCACAATCTGATGAATTTCATCAATAAATAAAATTACATCATTATATTTCTTAACAGTGGAACAAATCCTTTCTATTTTTTCTTCAAATTCACCACGATACTTAGTACCAGCCACTAAATTATTGATATTTAGTTCGTATATCACATAGTTTCTTAGATAATCTGTTACTTCATTATTTACTATACGTCTAGCTAATTCTTCAATTATAGCGCTTTTCCCTGTTCCAGGCTCTCCTATTAGTAACGGATTACTTTTCTCTTTTCGACTTAATACAGTAATGATTTTATTAATTTCATTTTCTCTACATAAAACTATTGGCTTTTGGTTTTCCATCTTTTGATTTAAATTTGTTAGCTCTTTAATTTTATTTAACTCATTCATATAGTTTTTCTTCGCTAGTCCTTTCTCAATTTCATAAACATCGACTTGATATTCCATAAATAATTCAAATGCCGTAGAGTTCTCATAATGAAGCAATATGTCACATAAATCATCTACATCTGCAATAGGTCTGCTTTCTTTATTAGCTTTTAAAATGGAAAGCTCAAAGATATTTTCTACTGCTCTTGTAAATAAAAGTGATGTGAAAGGCTCTTCTCGATAACACTTAACTAAATCTTCCATAACACTATAATACGACATATCATAATCAGCTAACTCGACAGTTAGATATAACTCTTCATTCTTAAGTATTGCTAATAATAAATGCTCACTACCAACATGCGAATCGTGCATCGAATGAGCAATTTGTTCAGCTAATTCTATTAAATTAATTAATTCTTGACTCATATCTTGGTACACATACACCACATCCTTTCTTATGTAGTGTATGATATTTCAATAGTAGTATGGACAAATGTTTTGAAAATAAAATTCTTAAATTAGATTTTAAAGCGCTATCTTTATCTATTATTAAATATTATTCATGATACTTGAACTTTTCGTTATATAGTCATAAAATGAAAGTAAACATTAGGAGGAATAATTATGGCTTATCAAATGACACCTGACTTAATGACAGGTAATAATTTAATTGATTCTGAACATAAACAATTATTTGATGCAGTAAACCAACTATTAGATGCATGTTCAAAAGGGCAAGGAAGAGCTGAGATTGAGAAAACAACAAAATTCTTATATGATTACACTGTAAAGCATTTCGGAGATGAAGAAAAGCTTCAAATTCAATCACGTTACCCTGACTATCAAAATCATAAATTAGCTCACGAGGGATTCAAGAAGACTGTTCTTGAATTAAACAAAAAGCTTTCTGAGCAAGGTCCTACAATCGTTTTAGTAGGGGAAGTTAACAATGTAGTTGCTGGTTGGTTAATCAATCATATTAAACGTGAAGATAAAAAGTTAGCAGAATATCTAAAAAAGAATGGCTAGAGAAAGTTCTCTAGCCTTTTATAATGTGAAATTGTATTATTAAGCAGAAAAAAACCTAGTCGATAAGACTAGGTTATACTGCCTGGCAACTCGTTATCTTCACTATGGCTCGCATAGCTATTGTCACCACTAAGATGCTTAACTTCTGTGTTCGGTATGGGTACAGGTGTGTCCATCTTGCT
>JAFXJJ010000051.1 GCA_017532345.1 Erysipelotrichales bacterium | reverse complement strand
GGTGATGATGCAGCTGGTTTAGCAATTTCTGAAAAGATGCGTGCTCAAATCTCTTGTTTAACACAAGCAGAAACTAACTGTAACGATGGTGTATCATTAATCCAAACAGCTGAAGGTGCATTAGCAGAAGTACATGATATGCTTAACCGTATGGTTGAACTATCAGAACAATCAGCAAACGGAACATATGAAAACTCAGTAGACCGTAAAAACCTTCAAGCAGAAGTTGAACAATTAAAATCAGAAATCGACCGTATCTCTGAAGCTACAAACTTCAACGGAATCAACTTATTAGATGGTTCTTTAGGTGGTGGATCTGTAAGCGTTGATGGTGCTACATTCACAGGTAAAGAAGTTGCTAAGTATCAAGCTGCTGAACAAGCAATTACATTGGCTGACTATTCAGGTGGTAAAGCTGAATCTGCAACAGATACATTTAAGGTTGACGGTCAAGCATTAACTATTGATTGGACAAAAGGAGATGCTGCTAAAGTTTTCTCTTCATTAACATCTGCTAGTTTAGCTTCTGCTGGTACAGAACAAACTAAAGACATTGCACAAAAATTAGAAGACTTATTTAATAGTGAAATGAAAGCCCAAGGTTTATCTGGTTCCGTTTCAGTTACATATACAGCTGATGGTAAAATGAAAGTGACAAGCGATAATAAAGGCGTTGAATCTGAAATTTCATATATCGGTTCTGATGCGTCTGATCCTAAAAAGGCAGTAGGTGCATTATTGTTTGGTACTTCTACAGCTGCTGGAGAATCTAAAATTAATGAAGCTACTAAGAATTATAATGGTGATACAATTGCTGCAGGTGAAGACTTTCAAATGGAAATTAATGGTGTTAAAGTCAATGTAACAACTACTACAGCTATTACTAAGGGAACTGACACTATGTCTACAGTTGCTGGAGCTTTACAAACTGATATTCAAACAGCAGTTGGTGCATATAATACAGCTATGGGTCTTACTGCTGGCCAATATGACACAGATAGTGGATTAACTGGTTTAACAACAACTGACTTCACAGTTGAAGAAAAAGATGGTGCGTTTGTTGTTAAATATACAGGCGACCAAGATGTAGAATTTAGCTTTAACGATGTTGGTGATAGAACAATTGCTTCTTCATTAGGATTAGCAGGTGGTTCAAGCAAATCTGGTGGCAACAATGGATTAACATTACAAATTGGTGATACAGCTGACACATTCAATAAATTAACAGTTTCTATCGACTCAATGAGTTCATTATCATTAGGTGTCAAGTCTGTTGATATCGGTACTCAAACTGGTGCTTCAAGTGCTATCGAAACTATTAAAGATGCAATCAACAAAGTATCTTCAACACGTGGTACATTAGGTGCTATGCAAAACCGTCTAGAACACACAATCAATAACTTAAGTGTAACTAACGAAAATATCACAAATGCAGAATCACGTATCCGTGATACAGATATGGCTAAAGAAATGATGGCTTACACTTCTAAGAACATCCTTTCTCAAGCTGCTCAATCTATGTTGGCTCAAGCTAACCAACAACCTCAACAAGTATTATCATTATTACAATAATCCTAATACATATCAGGTTATTAAAGGTATGGTCGAAAGACTGTACCTTTTTTTTGTTTATTGGTATAATAAAATTAAGAGAAAATTAAATTGGTCGATATATACAATGATAGACACAAGGGAATGTGCATAGTAATCCAAGGAGGGATTTTTTATGTTGTTAAGTATTGGTATGATAGTAAAAAATGAAGAAAAACATCTTGAACGATGTTTAAAAGCATTGCAACAATTTAATGGGAAGTTAGATTATGAAATTGTAATTGTTGATACAGGGTCAACTGATAGGACAGTTGAGATAGCAAAAAAATATACTGATAAAGTATACTTTTTTGAGTGGATTAATGATTTTGCTGCGGCTAGAAATTATGGCTTAGAAAAATGCGTGGGAAAATGGTTTATGTTTTTGGATGCCGATGAAGAAATTGTTAGCTGTGATTCAATAGTAGATTTTCTTCTAAATCCAGAGTCTAGCAAATGTAGTGCAGCAGCAATTAAAATGAAAAGTTTTAGTGGTAGTACAAAAAATAAATATGGAATGGCAACGTTAGCAAGAATATTTAAAAATGAAGATATTAAATTTAATGGAAAGATACATGAAACTATAAGTGTTGATGAAAAAGTTAAAGTTTTAGACTGTTTGGTTTTACACTACGGATATGTTGGTGATATGACTATCAAATATCAGAGAAATGATTCAATAATAGATGAAATGATTGAAGAGGATCCAATTAATTTGAAATGGTTATGCTATAAAATGGATAGTTTGTATTATCAAAAGAAATATAAAAAAATCATGAAACTATTTGAAGAAAAAATCAAAAGTAGAAATAATATAGATAACAATCAAATAAGTTATTTTTATCGGATAATGAATACGATTATTAAAATGTATCTTGATTTAGAAAAAATAGATATAGCTAAAGAATATTTTAGGCTTGCATCAGACTCTTTTAAGGATTATGAGATTGTATTATTGGATTTTTACTTTTCATTTATTGATAAATGGAATAAGAAAAACATAGATGATATAAGAGATGATGTAAATGTAGAAACATATATAGTTGATTATTTGCGATTATACAATAAATACATAAATAATGAGTTTGATGATTATAGTATAGCTTTTTTCACTATTGATGTTAATGTGAATAAGTATTCTATAGCCAAATACTTATTAGCTAAATATTATCTTAGTAATACTCAATATTCTAAAATGGAACAATGCTTAAATAGTTTATATTTCAAAGATTGTCAACTTATGCCTTTTGATTTGGAATTAGAATTAATGTCTGAAGTAAATAATTATGAACGAATTATAAAGGTATATACTTTAATGGAAGGAATTGATAAAGAAAAAGAATTCATAGAGTTGGTGCAAAGTACTAGAGATGATAAAATTGTCTATAAGAAGATAATGAATGCTCTAAATAACAGTATTGATGTGATTGCATCACCACTTAAAGAGTACATTAGTATAGTAAATGCTAATAAAATAAATAGTGAGTTAATAATAAAATTATCATCTTTTGAAAAATTGCCAGAGGCGTTATCTGATGCACTTTATTATTTAATGAAAAATAATGTATGTATTGATGGTTTTAAATGGTTACACTGTACTAATCTTCAAGATAAGTATGCACTTAGCATGATGACTTACCATTATGATATTTGCGAAGTGGTTTTAAATTCTATAAACGGAATTGATAAACCGATAAATAGAAATGTATTAGGGTTCTATACTTCATTACTATACTATACATTAATATCTGATCAATTATCAGATGATGAATATTTATATATAGAGGATAAGTATATAGAATGGCAAATGGCAAGGGCTCGGGGCTTATATAAAGAAGAACTATTTAATGATACAGATATAAATCTATTACCAAATGAAGTTGAATTTTGCTATTATTTAGATAATGCCATAGAAAATATAAACAACAATAAATATAATGATGCTATTAACTATATAAAAAAAGCTATGAAGATGGATGATAAGTTGGTGAGATGTTGTAAACTTTTATTGGCTGTGATAGAAGAAAATCAAAAGGAGTTTCAATCTCAAAATGAATTTGAGCAATATGCTATCAAAGTAAAAACTGCTATTGTTGGGTTAATTCAATCGAATAGAGTAGATGAGGCCATAACTTTATATGATCAATATAAAGCTATAAACCCAAAGGATAATGATTTAGACGATTGTTTCAAAAGATCAAGTAATGTATAGGAGATTAGTGATGGAAATAATAGAATTAAATGCAACAGAAATTAATAAATTATCTCTAGAATTAAACGGTATAGAAGGAAGAAGGAACTTCTACAATGAATTTCACAAAGATTGTCTAGTGAGTATTATAGTAATGGCTAGTAATAGACTAGAGAAAACTAAGGAGTGTTTAGAAGCATTATTTAAATATACTAAAGATATTCCATTTGAACTCGTTTTATTCGATAATGGTTCAACAGATGATACATTAGCGTATTTCGAGTCAATTAAGTATGAAGATAAAAAGATAATTCATTCAACAAAAAATTTAGGTGTTGCTTATGCCTATAATATGGGGATAAAACATTCAAAAGGAAAGTATTTTGTTTATCTTGCTAATGATATTCTTGTTACAAAAGATTGGTTAAAAAACTTATTAATTTGTATTACATCAGATTCTAACATTGGTGTTGCTGTTCCTTATACATCTAATACATCGAATTTACAAGATCCAGGTTTTAAATATGATAGTATAAATGAGATGTTTGAAATAGCTGAAAATTATAATAAGAGTAATCCTACTTTGTGGGAAGAAAGAATGAGAATTACAACTAGTCTTCCTATTTTCTCTAGAGAAGCTGTTGAACAAGTAGGCTTGTTTGATATGGGGTTCTATCATGACTTTACAGAAGATGATTACTGTTTACGTTTAAGAAGAGCTGGTTGGAAATTAATGGTTTGTGGCGACACTTATGCTTGTCATAATCATGTACGCTTATTCAATACTAAAGAAGAGGTAGAAGAAGTTCAAAGTTCGATGAAAATGGGAAGAGATTATTACTTCCAAAAATATGGATTAGATGCATGGAGTGATATTATGTCACCAGAATTGCAGTTGGTAGATTTATTAAATAAAATAACTGAATATCCTAAAAATAATAAAATATTAGGGATTGATATACATAGTGGAGACTGTTTGCTAAATGTTAAAAATACATTACGAAAAAAAGGTATCTTCAATAACGAATTAAGCATTGTAAATAGTGAAATAAAGTATTATTTGGAGAATTGTTCAATATCTTCAGATGTGAAAATAGGAAGTATTGAGAAGGATGTTAATATAGCATCTTATTCTAAGAAGAATATTGTTGTTTTAGGTAAATGCTTAAATGAGTACGCGGAACCTATTAAAGTGTTATCAAATCTTATTTCAATATTAGATTCAAAGGGGATTTTGCTAATTAAATTGAAAAATTCAAATACATATGAAACCTTGTTTAGCGGTTTAGGGTATGCAAATTTTAGAAACCAAGATATGAATGTTAATTTGGCATTTGAGGATTTAGTAAATTGTTTAAATTATATGCCAATTGAAAAATTTGAATTTAGCTATTCTTTTGGCAGTAAAATAAATGAAATTTTACCAACCATTCATGAAATATTTAGTAAAATTGGAATAGATAATGAAGAAGCAAAAGCTAAATTGTTAATTAATGAATATTATTTCTTAATTCAAAAGAAATAGATGTTGAAGGAAGGTATAGCTCATGGAAGAGAAATTTAAAGATAAAATCTTATTGATTACTGGGGGAACAGGATCTTTTGGTAATGCAGTATTAACAAGATTTTTGAGAACAGATATTAAAGAAATACGTATTTTCTCGCGTGATGAAAATAAACAAGACATAATGAGACACGAATTTCAATGTAAAATGCCTGAGGTAGCAGAAAAAATTAAGTTCTTTATTGGAGATGTGCGTGATATAAATTCTGTTCGTAATGCTATGTATAATGTAGACTATGTGTTTCATGCAGCAGCTCTTAAACAAGTTCCTTCTTGTGAATTCTTTCCTATTGAAGCTGTTAAAACAAATGTATTAGGAACAGAAAATGTTCTTACTGCAGCAATTGAAGCAGGAGTAAAAAATGTTGTATGTTTATCTACAGATAAAGCAGCATATCCAGTAAATGCTATGGGTACTTCTAAAGCGATGATGGAAAAAGTAATTGTTGCGAAATCACGTACTGTATCACCTGATAAAACAAAAATATGTTGCACTCGTTATGGTAATGTTATGTGTTCTCGCGGATCGGTTATTCCACTATGGGTTGATCAAATTAAGTCAGGAAATCCTGTGACTGTAACTAATCCAGCAATGACTAGATTCATTATGTCATTAGATGAAGCTATTGATTTAGTTTTGTTTGCGTTTGAACATGGAGAAACAGGAGATATTTTAGTACAGAAAGCACCTGCTTGTACAATTCAAACACAAGCGGAAGCAGTGTGTGAATTGTTTGGTGCAGATAAAACAGATATTAAGATTATTGGTATTCGTCACGGAGAAAAAATGTATGAAACTCTTCTTACAAATGAAGAATGCGCCCGTGCTATTGATATGGGAGATTTTTACAGAGTACCTTGTGATAAACGAGATTTAAACTATGACAATTATTTGGTGAATGGAACTTCACGTAATGGTATTACAGAGTTTAATAGTAATAATACAAGACATTTAACAGTTGAGGAGACAAAAGAAAAGATAGGAAGTTTACAATATATTCAAGATCGTCTTAAGGACAAATAGTTAATGACTTTTGAGAGTATTAATAAGAGGGTAAGTCTATGAAAATACTAGTAACTGGTGCAAAGGGTATGGTTGGAACAGCTTTATGCAATAATTTAAAGAATATAAGAGATGGAAAGAATAATACACGCCCTAATATTCATATTAGTGAAATATATGAATATGATATAGATTCAACACGTGAACAACTTGAGTGGTATTGTCAAGATGCAGATTTTATATTTCATCTAGCAGGGGTAAATCGTCCAAATGATTCTGATGATTATATGAAAGTTAATTATGGATTTGCAAAAGATTTGCTTGAATTATTAAAAAGATTCAATAATAAAGCAACAGTAATGTTATCTAGTTCTATTCAAGCTACTTGTATTGGTAGGTATGATAATGATTATGGCCGGTCAAAAAAAGCTGTTGAACAACTTTTCTTTGATTATTCAAAAGAGGTTAGTGCTAAAGTAGCAGTTTATCGTTTTGTTAATCTCATGGGCCATAGTCGACCTAATTATAATAGCGTCGTTTCTACGTTTTGCTGGGCTATTGCAAATGACCAAGAATATACTGTAAATGATAGTGCATCAGAAATTGAATTGTTATATATTGATGACCTTATAGAAGGGATGTTTGATCTTTTAGAAGAGAAGGAACATTATTGCGAATATGATGGTATGATTCCAGTCGAAAATAAAAATGGAAAGTATTGTTACATTAATCAAACATATAAAGTAACTTTAGGAGAGATAGTAAGTTTATTGGAAGATTTCAAAAAACAACCTATTACACTATTAATGCCTAAAATGCCAAATAATTCATTTGCCAAAAAATTGTATAGTTTATATTTAAGCTATCTTCCAACGGATAAATTTAAATATGCACTAAAGATGAATGTTGATAATCGTGGCAGTTTTACTGAATTGATGCATACTAAAGATTGTGGGCAAGTTTCGGTCAATGTATCTTATCCTGGCATTACAAAAGGACAACATTGGCATAATTCTAAGTGGGAAATATTTATTGTTATTGCAGGACATGGGCTTATTCAAGAAAGAAATATTAATACAAACGAGTATATTGAGTATGAGGTTTGTGGAGATAAAATTGAAGCTATTTATATGATACCTGGTTGGACGCATAGTATTATTAATTTGTCCGAAAATGAAAATCTAGTTACAGTAATGATTTGTAATGAGAATTTTGATAAAAATAAACCAGACACATATTTTGAAAGAATATAGCATCGGTTGAATACAATATTTTTATCTGCTTATTCACTTTTTGTATATAATGAATGAGAAGTATTAGAATTGTTACGGTGAGAATTGAAATAAATGTAAAAGTAAGAGCTATGGAATAGTTATAGAGTTTCTGTAGTCAACAATAATCCAGTAATATAAATAATAAAAATATAGTTTATTTCAAATTCTTTATCCAAAATCAATTCACACATAATGATAAAATATAGGAATAAGTGTAACTTAATTGATAATAAAGACCTATCATGAACTGCCTTAGTATGAGTAATGAAGATACTCTAAAATACATGTCAAAATATAACCTGAATTTATTATTAATAGATAAAATGAATAATGAAGAAGAAATGAAGTTTAAAGCATTAATAAAAATGCGATGTTATAAAATATCAAAAAGAATTGAGAGTAATAGTATATACAAATGTATACTATTTATAGATTATGAATTTGTAGAATATATTATATAGGTAGTAGATAAAAATAATTACTAAAAATTCATTAGAATACTCAAAATTATTGCTTGCTATATAGAATTATTGTGCTAAAATAGTACAGGTCTTTTAAGGAGGTAATTATATGCAAGACAATAAAATGGGCTCTAAACCTATATTACCATTATTAATTAGTATGGCTGTTCCTGCAATGTTTTCTATGCTTGTAATGGCGTTATATAATATTGTTGATAGTGTATTCGTATCACAATTAGGTACAAATGGATTAACTGCTGTATCAGTAGCTTTCCCTATTCAAATGCTTATGAATGCAGTATCTATCGGTACTTCGATTGGTGTTAACTCACTTATTGCTAGACGTTTAGGAGAAGGCCGTAATGAAGATGCCAGCAGTGCAGCATTACATGGTTTAATTCTAGGTGTATGTGCATGGATAGTATTCGTAATATTAGGTGTATTTGGTACAGAAACGTTCGTTAATATATATACTAGTAATGCTGAAGTAGCTGCATATGCAGTAGATTATATTTCTATTGTAGTAATCTTTAGTTTAGGTAGTTTACTACAAATCATGGTTGAGAAGGTACTTCAATCAACTGGTGCAATGGTACACGCAATGGTTGTTCAACTTATTGGTGCTATCACTAACATCATTCTTGACCCTATCATGATCTTTGGTTTATTAGGCTTCCCTGCAATGGGAGTAGCTGGTGCTGCTATCGCAACTGTAGCTGGACAATTCTTAGGTGCTATCTTTGGATTAATTATTTTATTTACTAAAGTAAAAGTTCTACATATTTCATTTAAAGGATTTAAGTTAAATTCTACAATTATCGCTAATATCTATGAAGTTGGTGTTCCTTCTATTTTCATGCAAGCAATTGGTTCTATCATGATTATGGGGATGAACTTAATTCTTGCGAAATTCTCTGATACTGCAGTAGCTGTATTAGGAGTTTACTATAAGCTACAATCATTTGTATTTATGCCAGTATTTGGGTTAAACCAAGGCTTAATGCCAATTATGGGATTCAATTATGGTGCTAGAAAGAAAGAACGTATTTATGAAGCTTTTCGTTATGGTACTATGATTGCTGCAGTTATTATGACAGCTGGATGTCTTGCATTTAACTTTGTACCTGAATTATTATTAGGTATCTTCAACCCAGATGCTGATATGCTAGCTATTGGTACACATGCATTACGTTATATCAGCCTATCATTCCCAATGGCTGCTGCATCAATTATTATCTCTACAGTATTCCAAGCAATTGGTAAGGGTAAATATAGCTTATACATTTCATTACTTCGTCAACTTGTATTAATTCTTCCTATTGCGTATGTAATGTCACTATCAGGACTAGATGGTGTATGGCTAGCATTCCCTATTGCTGAAGTTATCGCATTCTTCATTAGTATTTTCTTATATCGCTCAGTAAAGAAGAATATCTTAGATAATTTAGTTAGTAGTAAATAATTTGTTGTTGAGTATATATTCATATAATGACTAGAGTGTCTATTTAATTAATTAGGCACTCTTTAATTTATTATTGAATACAGTATTACTTTTTATTAATTAGTATAAAATTGAATTTAAAATGTTATATAAATTGAAAAATCTATATTTCTGTTTACTTTATTCAAATATTAGCATATAATAATAAGGCAAAAGTTATGATGGAAAGAGTATTTTGTGTGCATTATTTTCAGCGAGTCATGGGTTGGTGAAACATGGCAAATGACACAATTGAAGATGGTTCCGGAACCGATACTACGATATGTAGTAGTATACGTACCCAGCGTTAATGGATAATGAAGTGCATACGTTTTTGTATGAACTAAGGTGGTACCACGTTACAAGCGTCCTTAGATATAAGGATGCTTTTTTAGTTATTAGGAGGATAATAAAATGGAAAATAAAGGAAAGTATTATATCACGACTGCAATCGCGTATACTTCTGGTAGACCTCATATTGGTAATACATATGAAATCATTTTAGCGGATGCTATTGCACGTTATAAGAGAGAAAATGGCTATGATGTATACTTCTTAACAGGTACAGATGAACACGGTCAAAAGATTGAAGAAAAGGCTAATGCTCAAGGAATTACACCTAAAGAATTCGTTGATGATGTAGCTGGTAAGATTAAAGATAATTTTGACTTAATGAATGTAAGCTATAATCGTTTTGGTAGAACTACTGATGTGCATCATGAAGAACAAGTAAAGAAAATCTTTAAACGTTTATATGATCAAGGTGATATTTATAAGAGTGAATATGAAGGCTTATATTGTACACCATGTGAATCATTCTGGACAGAATCTCAATTAGTAGAAGGCAAATGTCCTGACTGTGGCAGAGAAGTAACTAAGGCTAAAGAGGAAGCATACTTCTTTAAACTAAGTAACTATACTGATAGATTAATGAAGCATATTGAAGAACATCCAGAATTCATTCAACCTGAATCACGTAAGAATGAAATGATTAATAACTTCTTAAAACCAGGCTTACAAGATTTATGTGTATCACGTACATCATTTAAGTGGGGTGTACCAGTAGACTTTGATCCTAAGCATGTTGTATATGTATGGATTGATGCTCTTACAAACTATATCACTCAAATCGGCTATGATTGTGATGGTAATCATGGTGATTTATACAAGAAATATTGGCCAGCAGATGTTCATTTAATTGGTAAAGATATCTTACGTTTCCATACTATTTATTGGCCAATTATGTTAATGGCTTTAGACATTCCACTACCTAAACAAGTATTTGGACATCCTTGGTTACTTGTAGGTGATGGTAAGATGAGTAAGTCTAAAGGTAATACAATTTATGCTGAAGATTTAGTACATTACTTTGGAGTAGATGCTGTTCGTTACTTTGCGTTACATGAAATGCCATTCGCACAAGATGGTACAATCACTTGGGATTTAATGGTAGAACGCATTAACAGTGACTTAGCTAATATTTTAGGTAACTTAGTAAACCGTACAATCTCAATGACTAATAAGTACTTTAGTGGTGTTGTTGAAAATACGAATGTTAGAGAAGAAATTGATGATGAATTAATTAATCTAGCATTAGAAACACCTAAACTAGTTGAACAAAAGATGAGTGAGTTACGTGTTGCTGATGCAATTACTGCTATCTTCGAATTATATAGACGTTGCAACAAGTATATTGATGAAACTACTCCTTGGGTATTAGGTAAGGATGAAGCTCAACATGCACGTTTAAAGACTGTATTATATAATTTATTAGAAGCTATTCGTATTGGCTCAATCTTATTAAAGGCATATTTACCGGAAACAGCAGAAAAGATTTTAAACCAAATTAATACTAACCAAAGAACAGTTGATACTATTTCAACATTTGGTAATTTAGAAAGTGGTATTAATGTAGTTGAAAAGCCAGAAATCTTATTTGCGAGATTAGATGTTAAAGAAACATTAGATAAGATTAATGCGGATATGGAAGCACGTAAAGCTGCTGATGCACCTAAGAAACCTGAATTAAAGGCAGACATCGCGTTTGAAGATTTCGAGAAATTAGATATTCGTGTAGGTACTGTATTGAAGTGCGAAAAACATCCAAAAGCAGATAAATTATTAGTATTTGAATTAGATTTTGGCTATGAAAAACGTACTATTGTAAGTGGTATTGCGAAATTCTATAAGCCTGAAGATTTAATTGGTAAGCAAGTATGTGCTATCGTAAATCTTCCACCTCGTGCTCTTCGTGGTATTGAAAGTCAAGGTATGATTTTAAGTGCTGCAACAGATGACATGAGTGAATTAAGTGTTGTTTCTCCATTAGGTAAAGTACCTAACGGTGTAAGTGTACAATAAGCTTAAACAAATAATGAAACCCTGTTAGTTATGTAATAAACAGGGTTTTTATATTGGAATAATAATAAAATTATAGAAAAGTCAATTTTTTTGTCCATTTTCTAATTTCGTTACAATAGTAAGATGTAGGGGAAATGAATACCTCTTATCCCAACTAAAGACTATAAACGAAAGGAGGAATGGAATGGGTAAACAAGATACACAAATGAAACAATATATGGGGAATAATCGAAGATTTGCCAATCTAATAAATACTAGTGTATTTAAAGGAAAGAAGAAACTACAAAAAGAGTATTTAGAAGAACGAGATACGACGGAATTAAGTGTGATATTAGAGGGTGATGAAGTGTTACCATATACCCAAAAATACCAAGATATTATGAAAGAAGCAATCATAAAAGAAAATGATCATAT
>JAFXJJ010000050.1 GCA_017532345.1 Erysipelotrichales bacterium | reverse complement strand
TAACAATAGAAGAAGCGATGGATGCATTACAGGTATCTGAGGATAAGAGGGAGTATTATCGTGAAAAACTAGTTAATTGAAATGATAACAAATAAATAAGTATATTATCTTTACTATAATAAATAAAATATTTAGTTTATATTAGAATGTTTATGCTTATAAACTTTATAGATTTTAAGTTTGTTGTTAATAATTTTTTAGGAGGTAAAAAGAAATGGAGAAAAATAAATTTGAAACACGTTTTATGTCTTATGGTATTGTTAATGGAAAGGAGGAGGTAAAGGACTTTATTATGGGAGCTGAGAAAACAGCTGATTTGTTCTTTGAGGATGAAAAAGACTGTTTTAATGAAATTGGTAGTATGATGTTTAATCAAGACTTAGGTAATAAACTATATGATGAATTTGTCATGCGCTTTACAATTGGTTTTTGTGAGGGTGCTATTTTTCATACGATTCAAATGGTATCTAAGCTATTAGATTTAGGATATAGTGATGAAGATATTATTCGAATTAGTGGGATTACTAAGTCACGTTTAGAGAGTATCCGTATGGCTATGCTTAAAAGTAGGGAGGTATAATTGTGAGTAGGATTTATGTTGTTTAATAAATCCACTGATAAATATGTTGAGAAATAAAAGAAGTGCTTGAATTACCAGATATATTCAGCTAAAATAAGTAGGGAAAAAAGGAGTATGAATTTATGGCTAAATTAGGTATAGTTTGTGAAGGTGGAGGTACTCGTGGTGCCTATACTGCTGGTTTCTTAACATGGTGTTTAGACAACAACATTCCTATTGATTATATTAATGGTATTTCTGCTGGTGCAGTTATGGCTTGCTTATTTGTAAGTAAACAACCAGAACGTATGAAGAATATGGTTACTAAATATGTAACTGATTCTCGTTATATGGGAGTTCAAGCTTTCTTACGTGAAAGAACAGTGTTTGGGATTGATTTCGCATTTGATGGTGTTGATGAATTAGAACCACTAGATAAAGAAACTTTAATGAGTAATCCAGTTACATTAGAGTATGGTTTATATCATTGTGAAACTGATACATTAGAATACTTTGGGAAAGATGAAGTAATCAATAAACCTGATTATTATAAGGCTACTTGTCGTTTACCAGGATTTGTAAAGATTGGGGAAATGGATGGGCAACACTATTTTGATGGTGGTGTTAAGGCAATGATTCCTATTGCACGTGCTGAAGAAGTTGGTATTGACTACAATATCGTAGTATTAACTAAACCAGGTAACTATGTTAGAAAGCCTGAAAAGAAATGGCAACTAGCATTCCTTAAGTTATTATATGGTAATAAGTATCCTAAACTATTAGAATGCTTAAATCGTAGACATATTGAATTTGCTGAAGAAATTGACCATATTTATAAACGTCAAGAAGAAGGTAAAGGCTTTGTTGTTAGACCTTCAGTTGATATGAAGATTGGTCGTTTATGTAAAGATGTTGAATTATTAACTAAGCTATGGGAATTAGGATATAGTGATGGTGAAAAGTATCGTGATGAAATTATGGCACTTGTAAAGCGAGCTCATGGAGTAACTAATGAATAAAGATACATTAGATAGAATTCGTAAATTTCGTGATGATCGAGATTGGAAACAATTTCATAATCCTAAAGATATCGCAATTTCAATTTCACTAGAAGCTAATGAATTATTAGAAGTATTCCAATGGTCTGCTGAAGATTTATATTGTAAAGAGAAGCAACCACATATGGAGGAAGAATTAGCTGATATATTAGTATACTGTGTACATATGGCAGATGCTATGGGAGTAGATATTGATGAAATTATTAATCGCAAGATGAGTAAGAATGAAGCTAAATATCCTGTAGAAAAAGCTAAAGGTACAGCGAAAAAGTATAGTGATTTATAAGAAAAAGGTCGGAATTAATAAATCCGACCTTTTATTGTCTTCTACGATTTTTCCCAAAATACATTAGTTCCCAAAGGGCAGGAGCAGTTATTGTTTCAATTACTTGCTCGTTTTCAAATACTTCAAGAGTTACATTACCTATAATTCTTTGATAAGAACCACGAAGCCCAATTAGCCAAATAAATACATATTGTAGTTTGGTTAGTTGAGTTTCCATTCCCATCTTTTCGATATCTCCTTCGCGTTTGTAGGTGATTCGGTAGTGTTTGTTGCCGTCATCATAATCGTATATTAAGCGATTTGCTACGTGCTTTTTAGTAATCTCATCAAAGTAATAATCTTCTTCTGTATATGTTAAATATTCTTCTGCTTTGTCAGCAATGATTTCGCCATTCTTGGCAATCATGAAAATTGGAATTTCATCATAGCTATGTTCTTTATTAGCTGTGATATAAGATGATACAACTTGATAATCACCAATCTTTGCTCTTCCCCAGTACCAATGATGCATCACAAAGAACATTGGAATATTACCCCAGTTATGATCGTGATAACCAGTACCAGTATAATTAGTAACAGTATCATTTGATTTAATCTCAACTGTGACATTACCTTCTGGCACAGATGGCAACCATGCAAATAGTTTCTTAGTATTGAATAAAATATGTCCACTACGAGGACGCCAAGCAGGTACATTGGCGTGTAAATGTATAGTTACCTCAATATTCTCATCTATCCAATATATTTCATAGTTTTTCATATTACCTTTAAATGTACATTTTCCAATACGGACATCACATTGCTCTTTAGAAAATGCATAATCATTATTAATAGGATATACCTTAGAGTCATATTTTTCTCCATTAGCTAGTGTGTGAGTTAGTGTAGCGTATGGTTTAAAACCTTCAGAAAAGGATGCGATAGGTCCAGTAAAGAAGGTAAGCACTAGGCTACTACCATCATTAAGCTTACTATCAAAGTACCACCATTCATAACTACCTTTACTTCCATCAATTCGTAATCCATCTTCCCATATTTGTGGTATTTCATTTAAATTATATCTTTTATATTCTTCTTGAGAAGAAGCCATCCATGCGTGCTTACTCATCATTATTCCTCCTTTAAAGGCAATACACATACTGGTTCAATAATAGGTAATGTAGTGATTTTCGTATTAGTAGAAATATCATATATTTCTACTGTATCATCTAACATACAAGCTACCAATAACAATGTACCATCAATATAAATATCTCTAGGATGTTTACCTACGTTAGTTGTATTAATTACTTCAAGTTTATTATTTATTACTTTAATAGCCCATACTTTACTAACATCAAAATGATTGCGATCGGATACATAATAAGTATCATTAGCTTCATTGTAACGGATAGCAGATAATGAATGAGTTATCTCGTTAAGCTTTGTTGTATCTTCTCCTAATGATATTGTATCTAATACTGAATAATCAGGAAATGACAGTAACACAAGTGTATTATTAACTTCATTTACTAAAAGGAAAGAAGTTTGATCTTTTTGAAACATCAAATGTCTTGGACCACATGAGTTATCAAAGATTATAGATTGGTGAGTGTATTCTGTGATTTGCTCATCGTCATCTTGAAGTGTAGTTAAAGCATTACTTCCTAAATCACACATTAAGTATTTGTTGTTAGTTAGTGGTGTGATGAAATGAGGGTGAGCACTTTCTTGTCTTTTATGAGGATCATGATGTGAGCCATGATGTTGATACTCAAATCGTTTGATTAGTGTATCTTTATACTCAAATAAAGAGCTGATACCATCTCTGTAGGAAACTGCTACGATTTTGGAATCATTCACACAAATATGAGTGTATGGATGCTCATCAATACATTCAGCGATCAGTTGTAGATGGAAATCATAAATAGATATTCCTCCACTTTTATTAGCCACATAAATATAGTTGTTGTCATTAACCATGTAAGAGGGAATACTATTAACAAGATGAGGAATAACTATAAAAGCTTCTTTCCGTATGATTTCGTATATAGTAGGTGTAATATTATAACTAGCTATTAAATAATGCATAGGTCCTCCTTAGTGAGATAAGTCACAATATTTAATATTATTATACTTACATCAATTGACAAAGTATAGAAGAAGATTTATGATTTAGATACCCCTAGGGGGTGTGAGGTGTGTATATGAAAGAAACATTTACAGTTACTGGTATGACTTGTTCTGCTTGTAGTGCAGCAGTAGAACGTAGTGTATCCAAAGTTGACGGTGTAATTAAATGTGAAGTGAATTTACTTGCGAATCAAATGCAAGTTGAGTATGAAAATACTGATGCAGCTACAATTATTAATGCGGTTGTAGATGCTGGATATGGTGCAAGCTTAAAGCGTGCTAAAGAAGAAAAAGTAACGCAACAAGCAGAAGATAATTATTATGAAGAATTAAAGGGGATGGAATTTAGATTAAAGGTTTCATTTGCGTTTATGATTCCATTAATGTATATTGCCATGGGACATATGTATAATTGGCCTATGCCTGCTTTCTTTATGGGAGTAGAAAATGCCATTACATTTGCGTTTACGCAATTCCTATTAGTGTTACCTGTACTATATGTAAATCGTAAATACTTTATTGTAGGTTTAAAAACATTATTTAAAGGTCATCCAAACATGGATTCATTAATTGCGATTGGTAGTGGTAGTGCATTAGTGTATGGTGTATTTACTATTTATGCGATTGGTGTAGCGTTAGGCCAAGGTGATATGGCGACAGTTCATGAACATATGATGAATCTTTATTTTGAATCAAGTAGTATGATTCTTACTTTAATAACGCTAGGAAAATACTTTGAAGCTAAAAGTAAGCATAAAACAAGAGATGCCATTAGTAAGATGATGGAGCTTACTAGTGATACAGCAGTTATTATTAAAGATGGAATTGAGACAGAAGTGCCAGTAGAAGAAGTAATGATTAATGATAACTTTATTGTGCTTCCTGGTGCGAAAGTACCAGTTGATGGTATTGTAGTAGAAGGATATTCTTCGATTGATGAGAGTGCACTTACTGGGGAAAGTATTCCTGTGGAGAAGCATATTGGTGATAAGGTTATTGGTGCTACATTAAATACAAGTGGACGTCTAGTTTGTCGTGCAACAAAGGTTGGCGATGATATAACATTTGCACAAATTGTGAAGCTAGTTGAAGAAGCTAGTGCTTCTAAAGCACCAATATCTAAGCTAGCAGATAAGATTAGTGGTATTTTTGTACCTGTGGTAATGAGTATTGCACTTGTGACAGGTATTGTGTGGTTAGCCTTAGGCTATGAATTTAGCTTTGCCCTATCAATGGCTATTTCAGTATTAGTTATCTCATGTCCTTGTGCACTTGGACTTGCGACACCGGTAGCAATTATGGTGGGTACAGGTAAAGGTGCAGAAAATGGTATTTTAATTAAGAGCGCTGAAAGCTTAGAAATCTTACATGAAATAAAAACAATTGTACTTGATAAGACTGGTACAATTACTGAAGGTAAGCCAAGAGTTCAACAAACATCGTTTAAAAATCCAAGCGATATAATTACATTAGCATCACTTGAGAAATATAGTGAGCACCCATTAGCTAGTGCAATTGTGGCGTATGCAAATGAACAGAAAATCACGTTTAAACCTGTAGATTCCTTTGAAAATGTAATGGGTAAAGGAATTAAGGGAAGTGTTGATGGTATCATGTACTATGTAGGTAACCTACGTTTCATGAAGGAACTAGGAATTACTATTGATACTTTTGAGAAAGTAGCAAATGTCATCGCAAGTAAAGGTCAAACACCGATGTATCTTGCAAATGAACATGGGATTCTAGGCTATGTAAGTGTGGCTGATACAATTAAGGCTACTAGTAAAGAAGCTATCCAAGCTATGAAGGATTTAAACTTAGAGGTAGTGATGCTTAGTGGTGACCATGAGCTAAATGCTAAGAGTATTGCCGAAGAGGTTGGTACTACATCATACATTGCAGAAGTGTTACCAGCAGATAAGGAACGGGTTATTAAAGAACTACAAGCTAAAGGTAAAGTGGCAATGGTTGGTGACGGGGTCAATGATGCCGTCGCATTAACAAGAGCAGATGTAGGTATTGCCATTGGTGCAGGTAGTGATGTTGCGATTGAATCGGCAGATGTAGTATTAGTGAATTCTGACTTAATGGATGTAGTGAATGCTGTACGCTTATCTAAAGCAGTAATTAAGAATATTAAACAAAATTTATTCTGGGCATTCTTCTATAATTCATTAGGTATTCCAGTAGCAGCAGGAGTATTCTTCTTAAGTCTAGGGTGGAAATTAAATCCAATGATTGGTGCTGCTGCAATGAGCTTTAGTTCAGTATTTGTGGTAAGTAATGCACTACGCTTACGTAAGTTTAAGAGATATCAAAGTAGTGCAGTTAAAATAGCAGAAACAAAAGAAATAATCAAGAAAGATGAGGACAAGAAAATGGAAAAGAAAATGGTTATTAATGGAATGATGTGTATGCATTGTGTAGGTCGTGTAGACAAGGCTTTAAATGCCATTGAAGGTGTTACAGCAACTGTTGATTTAGAATCTAAAACAGCAACTATCACATTAACTAGTGACGTTAGTGATGAAGTATTAGTAAAAACTGTTACTGATGCAGGATATGAAGTTGAGTCGATTAACTAATGCAAGCAGATAAGACAAAGGTAGTTCGATTACTGAAAACTGCCAGAGGACAAATTGACGGTGTTTTAAAGATGATTGAAGATGATCGCTATTGTATTGATATTGCCAATCAAATTATGGCTAGTGATGCCATCTTAAAGAAAGCAACTAATGAAATCCTATCTGCCCATATGCTTCATTGTGTGATGCAAGCAGAAGGTGATGATAGGGAAGTGAAAATGCAAGAACTTCTAAAAATACTAGATATTTTCATGAAAGAGCAATAAGCCGAAGTGATTCGGCTTTTTGTTTGGGATAAAGAAGAATAAAGAATTGTATAGTAGAAAATTGTTTTAAGATAAGCTTGTATAATTCAGCATAATTCATTAAGGTTTTTTATTGTGTAATTCCCTCTAACAATATATAATATTAGCGTAAAAGAGGTATGGTTATGAAAAGAAAGTTTAAGTATGTGATATTTATTACGATACTAATATCTATTATTATCTTTAAATTATTCACAGCTACAACATATCAAAGTTACACGGCGGAAATTGATGAAATCATCGCATCAAGTGATGTGACTACAACGATGGAAGCAAATGAAATTCGAGTTAATTATAATGGGGAAAGTTCTTATAGTTTCGTTATATATGGAGATAGTAAGTATGAGGGTAAAGCTTACATACCACTAGCAATTCAAATTAGTGAGGAGCTACAAGCGGATGTACGTATTATCGAATATAATTTCCTGGGAAATATGAATGTACTTTTACATGCTCCTAGTGATGAAGTAGTAATTGCTCATGGCGATGGTAGCGAGTATCTTGGCTGTGTTTCAAATAAAGCGGATGCGATTATATTACTGGGCTCTACATCGTTTACGAAGCTTAAAAATGATAATGTAATGATGATAAAATGTGAGTTAGATATGGTTAGTGAAGTAATTAAGAATACATTACCTACTAACACATTATATTACAAAATCGAAAAAGGTAATTTCTCGAACTATGTGTACGCATCACTACATGAAAAGGATGCTAGTGCATTAGTTACAAGAGAAGAACAATTAAATTTATGTGTAGAATATATTGAAGACTTTATATCTTCATTAGATTTATAGCGATAAACATGTTATAATAATAGAAGGAGGAATTTGTATGAACTCAATAACTTTTCAAAATACTATCAGTATCCTACAAATGGTAGCTGATATTGGATTTATATGGTTTGTATGTTATTACGTAATCAAGGTTGTGCGAAATAATGCAAGAACAATACAATTGTTTAAAGGTATTATGATATTGTTTATTGTCAAAGGATTTTCATCATTATTTGGTTTAACTGCAACTAACTGGTTGGTAGACTTATTCGTTAACTATGGTGTATTAGCAGTTATTATCTTATTCTCACCTGAAATCCGTAATTTACTAGAACATTTAGGTCAATCAAATACATTAACACGTATTACTACATTAACTGGTAATGAATTGAGTGATTTAGTAAATGCGTTAGTTGATTCATCAGTTCGTTTATCGAAGGAACAAATTGGTGCTTTAATCACAATCGAACAAGGTACATCATTAGGTGATTATATTAAGACAGGTACAAAGATTAATGCTACTGTATCAACAGAGTTATTATGTTCGATTTTCGTACCATTAACACCATTACATGATGGTGCAGTAATCATTCAAGGTAATAAGATTGCTTGTGCTAGTGCATACTTCCCACCAACTAACTTAGATTTACCAACTAAGTATGGTGCAAGACATCGTGCTGCTATTGGTATTAGTGAAATTACAGATTCTACAACTATCGTTATTAGTGAAGAAACAGGTACAATTAGTATCGCTGAAAAGGGTAAATTAACTCATGTTGATGAGAATTCATTGCGTGAATATTTATTAAAGGTTATCTGTGCAGAAGAAGTAGAAGCTAAAGAAAAGAAAAAGGAAAGAGCTCCTAAGAATGGAATTAAGTTTGATTTCTTCTCTAATGAAAAACCAAAAGAAGAAACTAATGAAGACTTAATGAACGTTATTAAGTCTAGCAAGAAGACAGATAAGATCAATCCTAGCTTCTCTAAACGTCGTAAAGGTCAAAAGAATAAAGAAGTAAATGCGATTGAGAATGAAGAGGTTAAACCTGTTGAAGAGGTTAAGGAACCTGAAATCGTTGCATCAATTGACCAAATGATGAATGAAGCAGGAAGTGTGACTGAGGAATTGTTGATTCCTGATATCATTAAGAGTATGGATGAAAACGTTGGTGAAGTTATCATTGATACTACTATGATTCAACCTTCATTAAAGGTGGAACCAGCTAAGTTAGAAACTCCTAATATCACATTAGAAGAAATTGATATTGAGGAATCAAAACCAAAACGTCGAACTAAGAAGAAAGCAAACAAAGGAGGCGAAGAAAATGAACAATAAGCCAAATTTGGATGAAATGGAAAGTACGAAGAAAGTCGAACTAGCTAAATCAATAGCTAGTCGTACACAAACAATTTCACGTTCGTATGCTTCTTTTGAAGAAGGTATTATTAGAGGTATTAAGATGTTGAGTACCCTTTTTGATAGAGTGGTATTCAATCCTAAATTAACAGGGGTAGTGTCATTAGTAATTGCAGTCCTACTATATTTGATTGTTAATAATGGGTGGACAGTTAGTGAAAATATGAAATATCAATATGCATTAGGTGATATTTCAATTACTAAGCAATATAATGAAGAGGTTTATGAAATCTTTGGGTTACCTGATAGTGTTGATGTTACTATTAGTGGTGAAATGAATGATATTCAAATGGCTAAGAATAATCAAAACTATCAAGTTGTAGCTGATTTAAGTGGTTTAACTGAAGGTACATATACAATTGATTTAGTACCTACGAATTTCTCAGAGCGTGTTAATGTAACATGTGCACCTTCAACAGCAACAGTTACGATTCGTAAGAAGATTTCTTGGAAGAAGAATATTTCATATGACTTTATTAATACAGATAAGATGGATTCTAAGTATATTTTAGGAAATCCAGAATTTGAAACTAATGAAGTTATTGTAAGAGCTAGTGAAGAAACAGTTAATCGTATTGCGTTAGTTAAAGCATTAATTGATGTGAGTAATGTTGATGGTTCTTTCGAGCAATATGCAACATTAGTAGCATTTGATGATGCTGGTAATAAAGTAGATGTAGATATGGTACCTTCTACTGTTAAGGTTAATGTTAATGTGACATCGCCTAATAAATCTGTGCCAATTGTTCTTAATGTATTAGGTGACTTACCAAATGGTAAGGCCATCGAAACAGTGGCAATGGATCATGAAGCTATCACAATCTATGCTGCTGAAAGTGTATTGAACTCAATTGAACAATTTATTGTAGAAGTAGATGTAAGTGAAATGGTTGCAGATGCAAGTATTGTCGCAACTGTTAAGTTACCAAGTGGTGTTAAGAGTACATCAATCTCTAAGGTTAACTTAGAATTTAAGCTATGTGATGCTGAGACACGCGTTATTGAAAATGTACACTTATCATACAAGAACTTACCTAATAAATATAAGTTTGAAATCTTAAATCCTGAGGATGCTTATGTGAATGTAGTAGTAACAGGAAGTCCTGATAGAATTGCCAAGATTACTGTTGATGATTTAGAAGCATACGTTGATATGAGTAAAGTTACTAAGGGAGAAGCACAACTTCAAGTAATATGTAACGGTACTGATGAATATCTTAAGTATAGTAGTGAAAAGGAAACAGTAGGTTTCAACTTTGTTGAGTAGGTGATATTATGAAATATTTTGGAACAGATGGGTTTCGTGGAGAAGTAAGTAGTAAGCTGAATGTTAATCATGCCTTTGCGATTGGACAATATCTTGGTTATCATTTTAGTAAGAAAAAGAAAGCACGCATGCTGATTGGTAAGGATACTAGAATATCTGGCGATATGCTTGAATATGCGTTAGCTAGTGGTGCTGCAAGTATGGGAGTTGATGTCTATCTATTAGGTGTTACTCCTACACCAGTAGTATCATATTTAATCCGCAAGGAAGGCTTTGATTTTGGAGCAATGATTTCGGCTTCCCATAATCCATATGTGGATAATGGTATTAAAGTTTTCAATAGTAAAGGCTTTAAGCTTGAACAAGAAGTAGAACTATTAGTTGAAGAATATTTAGATTCTAACAGAGATTCACTTGAATTAGTCAGTGGTGATAAGATTGGTAGAATCGTTGATATTCATGATTCTGGATTGTCTAAATATGCTGATTGGCTACATGAGGTATGCCCGTATAACTTTGAAGGAATGCATATTTTAGTAGATTTGGCGAATGGTTCTGCAACAGCAATCGCGAAAAAGGTATTAGAATCATATGGCGCAAAAGTTGATGTGATTTCTAATGAGCCTAATGGTGTAAATATAAATAATGGATGTGGGTCTACGCATTTAGAATTATTATCATCTAAAATGGTAGCTGGAGATTATGATTTAGGCTTAGCATTTGATGGTGATGCCGATCGTTTACTAGCAGTAGATGACCATGGTCGTATTATTGATGGTGATGTTATTATGTATTTATGTGCGTGCTATATGCATGAGAGAAAAGAACTACATGATAATACATTAGTTGTTACAGTAATGAGTAATATTGGATTACACAAGGCATTACAAGCAAAGGGTATTGATAGAAAGATTACTGCTGTAGGTGATAAATATGTATCTGAGTGCTTATTCTCAGAAAACTATTCACTAGGTGGTGAACAATCAGGACATATTATCTTTAAGGATAAGGCTGTTACAGGGGATGGATTATTGACAGCTATCCATTTGTTGAATGTTGTGAAAGCAAGTGGCAGAAGCTTACATGCGCTTAGAGATGATATCGCAATTTACCCACAAGTATTAAAGAACATACGAGTAAAGGATAAAAATACTACATTAAATGATGAAGATGTTAAGGCTGCTATTGATAATGTTACTAGTCAATTAGGTGATAATGGACGAATCTTAGTAAGGCCATCAGGTACAGAAGAATTAATTCGTGTAATGGTGGAAGCAGCTACAGATGATTTATGTCATGAATATGTAGACAAAGTAATTCATGTAATAGAGGAAAAGGGGTTATAAGCCATTTTCCTCTTTTGTTTTTTTAAGAAATATTCTACAATTATAGTATGAGGTGAAAGCTATGAAGAAGGTTATTTGTATCGTTGAAGACGAAAAAGATTTAAATGAATTATTGAAACGATATTTGGAACGTGAAGGTTACGAAGTACGTAATTATTTCCGATTTGAAGAAGCCGAAGCACATGTACATGATGAAGATGTTAAGTTATGGGTGCTAGATATAATGTTAGATGATAAGAGTGGGTTTGACTTGATTGAGATGATTAAGGAGCACAATCAAGAACTTCCAGTAATCTTTATGTCAGCTAGAGATAAAGAATTCGATCGTTTAATTGGTTTAGAAAAAGGTAGTGATGATTATATTACTAAACCATTTTCGCCTAAAGAATTAGTATTGCGTGTTAATAATATAATGAAACGTATGTATAAAGATGATTATGTACGTATGAATGTTGATGGTTATGAGATTGATGAACATCAAAGAAAGGTGTACTTAGCCAAAGAAGAAATAGAATTAACTACAAAGGAATATGATTTATTGTGCTTATTTGTAAAGAATCGCGGGGTTGCATTTAGTCGAGAACAGATTCTTGATAAGATTTGGGATGTGAATTATTTTGGTAGCGACCGAGTGGTAGATGATACATTGCGTCGTTTGCGTAAGAAAATGCCTGAGCTTAATATACATACTATTTATGGATTTGGGTATCGTTTAGGATAATGAAGAGATTTCATGATATTATTCAGGAATTAACTCTTACACAACAATTATTAGTAATTATCTTTTTCTTTACAATAACGTTCGTTAGTTTCTTTGTTGCTATGTTAGGACCTAATATTGATACGTTTGTTGAGAATCAAATTTATACTGTATTAGAATTATCGCAAACAGATTTAATATTCTCCTATGAACAAGGTAT
>JAFXJJ010000049.1 GCA_017532345.1 Erysipelotrichales bacterium | reverse complement strand
GTGAATGCATATAGCCCACAAACTCCTACAAGGCCATAAATAACGCGTTCTAGCCATTGCCAGTTACCAAACAGCATATTTACTAAATTCACATTAAAGAAGCCGATTAAGCCCCAATTAATAGCGCCTACAATAACTAATGTTAAGGCAATAAAGTTTAAAGTTCTATTCATATTTCATAATCTCCTTGTATTAATTATTATGCCTAGAACTACTGATTTTAAACCATTATTTATGAATTGAGATAATTTCTCTTAAAACTTTCTTACTATACATATAGTCTTTCAGTACTTCAACATCTGTAATAGTATCATCAATACTATCAAAGTATGACTCAATCTTATGGTATATACTCATATAGAATGGATCATTATGTACAATCTTTCGACCATTTGCTGTGTAATTAAAGTATATACAAATCATTGATGTTAGAAACTCCATGCATGTTTCTTCAATCCAGAAGTCAATCTTTTCAAATGGCGGAAGATAACTTTCAAGCATCTTTTGGATAATCTCGAAGCCATCATCACTTGATTTCCAAATATCTACAAACGTATAGTCATATTTCGATAAGAATTCTTCATTAAAGTATTCAAAAGCATCACCTTCAATGATTTCTATTTCCTTATCACTTGGGAATTGTGGCAATAGATACTTCTTAAACATCTTAATTACACTAGGTGAACGTTCTACAATCGTCACTGAATCAACATTAGGATTACGTAACGCCATATAAACAAAGTATCCAATACCTAGACCAAACGTCAATACATTACCATGTGCTTTCTCAGCACAAGGATTAATAGTATTAGCTTCAGCTGGCGTATCAGTCATCCAATATTCTCCATCTTGCTTTAGAATAACTGTTTTATAGGGCTTATCGAATGCTCGTAGAATTAACGAATCATTTAATTCACGATTAGGGTCAGGTTGAATTACATCCACATTAAACAATTCATATGCTGGCATTACATCCTCATTGTATTCAAAACCATCACCATTAATTTTATCTAAATGAATATTCATATTGTAAGGAGTTTTCTTATATTCATCTACACTTATATATAGTGATGGCCATGTACTCTTATCTCCTTGGAATTCATGTACACCAATTTCGGATAGTTCTTCTTGTACTGCCACTTCTTCTTGTGGTTCTACAATAATACCAATATATTCATTAATACTATCATCATTTATATTCTCTAAGCACCGTTCAAAGAACTCTTGCATTTTAGTAGAATTAATAATTTTCATATACATCCTCCTTCAATTTACGATATTCTTCATTCACATAATTAATTATACCACAAGAATTCTTAGTACACATATCTACAATTTCCTCACAAGTATTCTTGGCTAATATGTATTGTTCATCAGTAATATCATGGTTTATATATGCTTCTTCTAGTTCATCTTCATCTAATATATATATTTCATTATTAGGCAATAATACTACATCTAAGTATAAGTCCTCAAAATAAGCATCATAACTTACATAATTATAGTTTGAAACATCGAAATATATTTGAACTAATGTATCATGGTTGTCATACATAGCAGTTATCCAATAGTGTTTATCTTTTAAACCTATTTGAAACCACGTGTAATTAGTATCTGCAATACATATAGCTTCATATCTATAGTTTTTGTAAAGTGGCGTAGTAACCTCTAGCATCCGTAAATATCCAACTATTCTATCATCATACAAATAATATTTATCTGTACGTCTTATTACTCTTTGCCATCCGCTTCGTACAATATCTTTTCGCTTTAAACTCATAGCGTAATCCATATTCCTTCATCTCTAATCACAACATTTTCTAATGAATGATAGAATGACAATGCTTCTTTATTGTGAGCAATAATTCCTACTAAGTCTACTGCTCCACGTTCCTTTAACTCCTTGCGTAATACACTCATAAGACCTTGTGCTACACCCTTATGACGATATGATGGTAATACACATATCCAATCTAAATAAGCCTTAGTAGAGCCATCAAAATGACTGCAAATCATTGTTGAATCAATTCTACCTACAACCTTTTCATTATCATATGCAAGTAAAGATAGCGAGTTTTTAAATGAGATATCATCAAAGCTTTTAGTTACACTTTCAATATACGCATTATCAATCTCCCAACCCCATCCAGCTTCTTCTTGACGCAACGTTAATTCAAAATCTACCACATCCTGTATTCTCTCTTTGGTATATTCTTTTATTTCCATAATAATCACTCCTACCATAAGGATAACCAACTTAAAAATCTCTGTCCATGACAGAGACTTATAATAATTACGAAATAGCTTCACTTATTACCTTATATGACCATATACCATTATTATTCATTGCTTTACAAGACATAAAGTAAGCTGCTAATCCGCCTTTATATTTCGCTACATTAAATTCAAATGAATTATTCTCTTCATTTCCTTTTAAGCTAATTAATAAGCCACTATCAAAGTGTATATCTTCAGTATCAATATATCCACCATCGCATAGTTCTTGATAATTCATAAAAAGTATTTCTTCTGCACCATAACGTAGTGCTACTGTATTAGCCAGTAGTTGTTTTTCATTATCTGTTAATCCTAATGTATCATCAATATCAAGTGATACTATCTTTACATTATTATTTAAAGCCGCATCCTTATCTTGTAGTTCATCAAGTACATTTAAATACATAGTAAGTAATGTTGAGCTTGTTGAGATTTCACTAGCAGTAATTCCCATTGGATATGTTTCCTGAATCATTCCATCATAGGTAACCTTAACTAATTGATTAGTAAGTAGTTCATTATAATCATAACTAACTATATATTGATTATGCGATTCATTATCAATCATTAGAAATGATGAATCAAATACTTCTAGTACTATCCCTTCTATTATCCCATTTGGTTGTTTTTCTTCTGCTAGTGACACTTTTCTATTTGAACACGCACTCGTAAATATCAACAGCATTATTATCATAAATACACGTAGTTTTCTCATACTAGATACCTCCTTGACTACACTGTATCACGTATAGATTTATGACTCAATATCATACTAATATCTTACATTTTTTACCATATAAGTTACTTGATAGTGCTATAATGATTATATAGTTTACGGAGGTAGTTTCTATGTTTAGTGCCTTAATGAAGGATATTCAAAAATGTACTTATTGCGAAGAACGCTTCGGATTCACTCCTCACCCTGTAGTTTGGGGTGCTAGCGATTCCAAAATCGTGCAGATAAGTCAAGCTCCTTCAAATAATGTCCATAACAGTCTTAAACCATTTACAGATATGAGTGGTAAAACCTTGAAGTATGAATGGTATCAGATTACTGATGAAGTATTTTATAATCAAGATAATTTTTATATTGGTGCATTGGCTCATTGTTACCCAGGAAAAGATAAGAAAGGTAATGATAGACTTCCTCCTAAATGTTGCTTCAAAAAATGGGTTATAAAAGAATTAGAATGTGTTGATAATCAACTATATATTATTATAGGTGCAAAAGCTGCGAAAGTATTCTTTCCTAATGATAGCTTTGAAGATTTAGTTTTTAAAAATAATTATTTAAACAATAAATTAACAATTGTCTTACCGCATCCTTCTCCACTAAATAAACGCTGGATAAAGAAGCATCCAAAGTTCTTAGATGAGAGAATTATTGAGATAAGGAAGATCATTAATGAAGTGATTAATAAGATATAAAAATAGGATTACCGAAGTAATCCTATTTTAGTTCATTAATAAACTGTCTTTTTAACCCATAATCCGTGTAGATTACAGTATTCGTATGTTGCAACTAATATTTCTCCTTCAGCTAACATAAATTCTGCTACTGGTGCCTCATTAGGTTTAAGATACTTGATTTGAGAACCCTTATTAGTTTCAATCGCAATCCACATAATATAATGTTCTGGAATCATCGGGTGTGTTACTTCCCCAACAACTGCAGTTACCTTATTACCATCCACAGTTACAACAGGCACATGCTTTTCAGCAGCTGCATCTACCGTATTAGGTACTAATTCCTTCATAGCTGTACCACAACAACTAACTGGTACATTTTTATTTTCAACATACATCACAATATTTCCACAGTGTTCACATTTATAAAATTTCATAAGAATATCTCCTTTCGACAATTATAGTATACACCAAATGATAATGATTATCAATTATATTTTATACTTTCTTATATTAATATATGGAAATATTCTATAATTATACTATTTTCCTTCAAAATCTGAGAACTCATGATTAATGATTTCAACTAAACTAAATGTATCATTCTCATATTCAAACTTTAAAACACAACAATTACCAATTCGTTGATTTAATTGCACTTTCCAATTACTTTGATGTGCACGAGTAAAGTTCGCAATTGCAGCACCATGACTAACAATCAGTACCTTACTATTCTCTTCTACGCCATCCATTATTTCCTTAACACAAGCACATATACGTTCAATTAATTCATCTTGTGTTTCACCATCATATTGCTTGAAGAAATCCTTATAAGGTAAAGGCGGATTCAAAGCTTCACTTTCTCCCTCTAGCGTACCAAAGTTCCATTCTCTTAAGTCTTTAATACGTTTATACGTAATATCAGTAATAATCTCTAATGTATCACTAGTTCTTTCAGCTGTCGACGAAAATGCATGAGTAAATGTAATGTTGTTTTCTTTAAAATAATCTCTAGCCTTAGTAGCTTGATAGATTCCTAATTTCGTTAACGGTGAATCGCACCACCCTTGAATCTTATGTTGTTCATTAAATAGTGTTTGTCCATGTCTTACTAAATAAAGTACTTTCATCTTATATACCTTCCTTAAAACGTTTTTGTAAAGCTCTTGATACAAAGCTTTCCTTAGGTAAATATAATCTCAATAAATCGCGTATTTCATAATTATCGTACAAATAGTCAGTACCATAAAGTGTAGGATATCCACTACCTCTTTGGATATAATCTGAACTAATAATATAATATTGCTTATAATCTTCTATCTCTTCGCCATTAATATAAACAGCCTGTATATCGCTGCCATCATAAATAACTTCAACATTATGCGACACTTGTAGATTTCCTGTATAATATCCTCTAAATCCTGATGCAAAGCGATGTACTAGACAATATTCGAAATCTAAAGATTGCTTCAATGCTTGTTTAATATTGCTACCAGATACATGATATCTTGCTGGGTTTAAAGGGGATGGTGAGCAGCCTATTAATTGTAGTTCATTCACTTTACCTTTCTTTAAACCGTAGTTCAATATTCCACTATTAATAATCCCAAAATCAACCTCATCCTTATGTAAATCATATAAAGCATCAGCTAGTAAATTCGTAATAGGATTTTCATTTACCACATCATGCCACAAGTCTTCATTAATCTCAAATAATGTTTTACTTAGATTATCAATTGCTTCCTTTTTATACATTTCAATCAGTTCAAGAGCTGCTTCATCTTCATCATATTCTTTAGAATTTAATAATTTACCTTCATAAGAAATAATCCTTTTATTCTCAATTTCTAAATCTACCATCCCCACATATTCGCCAAAGCATCCAGCCTGATGAATAATCGTATGGTTCACTACTTCCACTTCTTCCATTACTGTATGTGAATGTCCACCAATAATCACATCAATGTCATCGATTGCTTCTGCCATTTCTTTATCTCGCTCAATACCTGCATGTGATAGAACTATAGATAGGTCGTAGTTTCCTTGGTTCCTAATTAATTCTTCTCTTACACAATCAATATAATTATGGGCTTTAATGTTAGTAAACGCAAAGAACTCATTGTATGATTCAGAGCCATCTACGGTATTTCCAACTATTAAAACACGTAAATCATCATATTCTTTAATAATACTCTTACAAATAGGTAATTCTTCACCATTAATAGTGTATAAATTAGTACATACAAATGGTACTTCACTTTCTTTTACCATCTTTAATAGTGATGGTGAAAAGCCCTCATTATTGCCAATCGCAATCGCATCATAATGAGCATATGCAAGTAAACGTGTACCTGCTAATCCTTCTGTGCCACTAATCATGACACTCTTACGGTCAATCATATCGCCACCATCTAGCACTAAACACGTATCAGTGCGTTGTTTATTAATACACGTTACAATACGCTTAAACTTGTCGTATGAGCTATGTAAATCATTTGTATGTAGTATACGAAGCTTCATGTAAATCACTCCTAACATATATATTGTATCATAATTATATTTTTAGTAATATAAAAGGCTGATAACAATCAGCCTAATAAATTAGTGTTTGTATAAGCTAGGAATAAATAGAATTAATAATGGGAATAACTCTAATCTTCCTGCTAGCATAATAAAGCTAAGGATAAATGTTGATAGATCTGAGAACAACGAGAAGTTTGCTGCTGGTCCAACCAAATTTAAACCTGGACCAATATTACTGATACATGAAAGTACTGCAGTAAAGTTCGTTGTAAAGTCATATCCATCTAATGAAATTAATAATGTACCTAGTACTAAAATAAACATAAACATTACAAAGAATACTTGAATACCAATCAACATATCTTTATCTACGGATTTCCCATCTAAACGTAATGCTGTTACTGTTCTTGGATG
>JAFXJJ010000048.1 GCA_017532345.1 Erysipelotrichales bacterium | reverse complement strand
GTTGGTTTATTAGCAATTTCTACAACTTCATTAGTCTTTGCATCAAACATTTCACCAATAGTAAACTTCTCATTATGAATATGTGGACCAAATACTTCTACTAAAGTATCTTTAGTAAAATGATTCTTTACTTCAATAATAGCTTCTTTAGTAGTTTCATCATAACCTAATACATAGCCAATGAATTCTTGCGTAACTCCAGCTCCATTAACACCATATAAGTGATCCTTGGCCTTTGGTAATCCCTCATAGAATCCAATAGAAGCAGGACGGTTTTCAGCTTTCGCAAGTTCCTTTTTGAAATCATCAAAATCTAACTCTTTACCATTCACATATTCATCAATTAAACGACGATATGCACCAACTACTGTTGCAATATAGTATGCTGTTTTCATACGACCTTCAATCTTGATACTAGCAACCCCCATATCAATTAAGCGTGTTAAATATTCTGCTGCCATCATATCTTTAGAAGACATTGAGAATAAACAATCACTAGGGCTGATTTCAGTATCACCATCATACATATGGTATTTCCATCTACAGCTTTGCGCACAACCACCACGATTGGCATCACGTAATGTCATGTGATTAGATAACATACATCTACCACTGTAAGACATACACATAGCACCATGAATAAATACTTCAATTGGTAATGGTGAATGCTTAACAATATGTTCGATTTCTTTTAAATTAAGTTCTCTTGCTAGTACGATACGGTCAATACCTAATTCTTTGTAGAATTCTATTGTCTTTAAATTTAAAGTAGAACATTGCGTACTTAAGTGTACTTCCATATTAGGAGCAACACGCTTAGAGATAGCTGCAAATGCCATTGATTGACAAATAATCGCATCTACTCCTATTTCTCCTAATGTTTTTAGATATTCCTCTGCTCCATCAAAGTCCTCATCATGTAGCACCATGTTACATGTTACATGGACATGGGAACCATGAGCATGAGCAAATTCAACACCTTCACGAATATCATCAATATCAAAATTTGATGCACGTGAACGAAGCGAGAACTTCTTCCCACCAATATATACGGCATTAGCACCAAATCGAACAGCTGTTTTTAAACGTTCTAAATCTCCCGCTGGAGATAGTAATTCAATATACTTACTCATTGCCGTACTCCTTCTTTACACTTGTTTTTTGATAATAGAAACCTGTTGAATAATTATAAGTACTATATTTATTCTTAAAGCTTTGTACCTTATCTTCATCATAACCATTAATTTCAATATCTTTATACATATCTAATGCATCCATCATTTCATCAAATGAAGTAATCATGTGCGAAATTCTTCCTTGCTTAGTATTAACTTCATTTAATTTTGATAGTTCTTTAAACGACTCTTGAATATAAGTACCAAAGAAGAATGTACCTTGTTCATTGCGTAATACTGGGAATGGTTCAGGACGTTTTTCTTCTTTTAAATAATACAAATCCTTTAATTCTCCTGTATATTTAATTTCATCAAAATAATTCTCAATTAATGGACGTTTACTCATACTCATTAGTGGGCAACCATGTAAGAACACCTCAACATTACCTTTATTGTATTCACTAATCTTAATGATTTCATCTAATGTAAGTTCTTTAGCCAGGCAGATGCCTCCCATACGTTGAAGGAAGAATGCTGCATCATAACTATTTACTACCATCGTATCAGGTTGATAGTAACATAACTCATCATGACCTAGTTCATGACACATTTGATAACCAGACATATCAGCAAAGTAGATACCCTTAACATGTAGTGAACTTGCTAATTCGATTAATTCTCTTAGCTTATTCATATCTTCATCAACATACATACGTGTACCATCAATATATACTTCCATATCACCTGCTTCATTAACTAATTCAGCAAGTTCTTCAAGTTTAAAACATTTTTGGGCATGAGCACTATAAAATGACAATGGTAATACAATACCATCTGCCTTATGAGCCTTGGCTATTTCGATTTCATTTCTTTCATATATTTCAACGATATATTTCATATTCATCACCGCTACTATTTTATATTGTTTATTGCTTAATGACAAGTAAAAAAGATGGATTACTCCATCTTAGTCTTTAATTCTTTCCCAAGGTAAATCTAAATCACGACGACCAAAGTGTCCATAGCTAGCAGTTTGTTTATAAATAGGACGTCTTAAGTCTAATTCGTTAATGATATTAGCAACACTGAAATCAAAATTATCATCAACATATTTTCTAATTTCAGCTTCACTTACTGTATTTGTACCATAAGTATCAATGAAAATACTTAATGGTCTAGCAATACCGATAGCATAAGATACTTGGATTTCACATTTCTTAGCTAACCCATGAGCAACGATATTCTTAGCTACATAACGACTATAGTAAGCAGCACTACGGTCTACTTTACTTGGATCCTTACTAGAGAAGCATCCTCCACCAATTCGACCATGTCCACCATAAGTATCTACAACAATCTTTCTACCTGTTGTTCCACTGTCACCAAATGAACCACCAACGATGAATGAACCACTTGGATTAATGATATACTTAGTATTTTCATCAACTAATTCATTCTTACAAATTGGTTCAATAACATTCTTCATTACATATCCTTGAACATCCTTTAATGAAGCACTAGCTACATGTTGAGTAGAAACTACAACTGTATCAATACGTTTAACAACACCATCTTCATATTCAATAGTTACTTGTGTTTTACCATCTGGCATTAAGATAGTGTTAGGGTCATTACGGAATACATATTGAAGCTGTTTAGCAAGACGATGAGCTAGGTCGATTGTTAATGGCATATAGCTATCAGTTTCATCACAAGCAAAGCCATACATAATACCTTGGTCCCCTGCACCAACTTCAGTTTCTTTAACTACCGCTTGGTTGATTTCACTACTTTGTTTACCAACCTTAACCATTACTGTATATTCATCTTTAAATCCGATTTCCTTCATTGTATCTTTTGCGATCTTTTCAAAAGGAATATCAGCAGTTGTATTACATTCACCATAAATTAAAATTAATTCATCCTTAATAGTTGCTTCTACAGCCATCTTACTATTAGGATCAACTGATAAAGCATAATCTAAAATGCTATCTGCGATTGTATCGCAAGTTTTGTCTGGATGACCTACTGTCACTGATTCTGATGTGTAATAATGTTTCATTTATCTTTTCCTCCTATGCGCTTAAGTTCAAGAGAAAAGCGTTTAGTAAATAAAAACGCCTCCTAAGAAGAGACGTTTCATTTTACATTCATAGTCCGCTTCTTATCGATATTAGTTGTACCACCTTACAAATAGCAGGTTGGCATGAGATCATCGAGCTAATCCTCTACCTCATTCTTGATAATTTAAGCATTATTATTAAATCATACATTTTATATAAATGCAACTAAAATGATTACAATATATAATATTTCTATTTATTACCAAAATTTCATCAACAATTTACTTCATATCTCCATAAACCATTGTTTCTACATATGCCATCATTCGATTATTTCGACTACCTAAATAATATAAAGCAAGTAATGAAATAAATGTGCATATATACTTATTAAAATTGATACCAACGATAAACATAATTATGTAAACAAAGACAACTAGACAATGTTCAAGAAAATGTTCTCTTTGCCATTTCTTCTTGAAGTATTCTTTTTTCTCTTTAATTGAAAACTTAGATTCTGATAATACTTCTTTTAAGTTTGATTCAGCCTTTTCTTTGAAATCTTCACTACTTAATCGCTCACCACATAATATCTCATTAATACTGACATCATAAAATTTACTAAGCTCCAATAACATTTCTACTGGTGGCATATAATTACCAGTTTCCCATCGAGATATAGTTTTATTATTTACACCAAGCTCCTCTGCCAATTGTTCTTGAGTCAACGATTTTTCTTTTCGTAATTGAGCTAGAAATCTTCCAATTTTTACTGTATCCATACATAATCCTTCTTTCTACAATAAAAGTATACAAAAATACCACTAGATATTCTTTACCACAAATAGCGAATTACTAAAAATCACTTATCATCAATCATAAGAGTAATAAGTTCGATTACTTTCTCAACCTCTTTGTTCTCCTCAAGACAATATTTCATTATCTCTACATTAGGATAAAAGGAAATATCAATAATCATCTTATATGCATTAAAACACTTATTTTCAACATCATTTAATTCATAATATTCTAATATCTTATTAAGTAATTTAGCTTGCATATCATTCATTTTATTGTAAATTTCTAAAGCACTTAAAGTTTCGAAATCTTTTTCTTCCAAATAATACATACATTCATTTAGAAAACAATTGATATTAACTTCAGTACCAAATAAATTAGAATCAATAATGCCTATAAAATCGCCTTTATCATCTACCAGTACATTACTAGGATTCAAATCACCTTGGTAAACACATCTAGGAAGAGAAGCAAAATTACTCTTAATAATTTCTCTCATTTCCTCATTAATAGTTACTAATCTATCAGCTAGTACGTTAAATGATCTATTGTTAAGTGATTCAACAAGACTATTCAGGTTACCCTGCTTCTCATCAATATTTTCATCAAGTGGTGCTAAGTCAATAATAGACCACATAGAATGAGTTTCTACCAAATCTACATTAGTATATAAAGCTGCTAATCTACCAAGATGACCAAGCATTTTTAGCTTTCCTTCATAAGTATCAATTACATCTCTTGCTGTTTTATAAGGTGCATATTCCTCAATATAACATTGATAATCAGTTGAATCTTTACTATACAAATAAAGATAATTACATTCTCTAGTCTTATAAATTCTAGGACAATAAACGCCTATACTACGATACCTATTCTGCAATGCATCTATTTCCATCAACGTTTTCTCAGTGATTACTCCATTAGTATTCATTTTTAAAACAAATTTATTATTAATTACATAATTATAACGAATATCATCTTCGCCTTTGGAAGAATCTATAAAATTATTTATTTCAGAAACTTGTATATTATACTCTTTACATATTTTTATAATATCATTTTCACTAATCATATTTTTCATACCAATCTATTCTAAATAACTTACTCTGTATTCATAATATAGAATTTACCAAATAAAGTAAATAACAAATCAATAAGTATCTATTTATTTGAAATAACATGCTAATAGTGTATAATATCCTTGATTAAGAGAGGTATTTATCATGATTAAAGTAGCATTTTTTGACTTAGATGGAACAATAACTGATCCAATCACTCATACAATTCCTGCATCTACTATTGAAGCTCTAAGTAAACTTCAAGAAAAAGGAATAAAAATCTATGTTAGTAGTGGAAGAAGCTACTCAATGGTAGTCACAATTGATGGAATCAATCAAATTAAATGGGATGGTTACATTTGCAACAATGGAGCTACTGTATATGATAATGAGGCAAATTTAATAACAGCTACATATTTCACTAGCGAACAAGTTAATAATCTAATTAGTAAATGCGAAAAAGAAAATTTAACTGTTACATTATGTACACCTGACTATTTTTTAGCTCCACTTGGAGTTGATGAAAACATGGTAACAGCCCATAATTTCTTCGGAGAAGCACTTCCTAAGTTTATTAAACCATACGCAAATGAGCATGTGTTTATGGCAATGGCATATGCACCAATGGATTATCCTTACGAAACATTTGAAGAAGTAGATGGTATACAAGCTGTACCTAATCGTTCCACATATGCTGATATTATCTTAAAAAACATGTCTAAAGCTGAAGGATTAAAAGGAATCAGTGAAACCTTAGGAATATCTAGAGATGAAATGATTGCTTTTGGCGATGAAAGTAATGATTTAGAAATGCTCGAATATGCAGGTATAAGCGTAGCAATGGGAAATGCCAATGATAAAGTTAAATCAATTTGTTCATACATTACAACAAATGTTGATGATGATGGAATCATGAATGCTTGCAAACATTTTAATTTAATGTAAAAAAATTAGCGGTATTGTTTAATGTCAACAATGCCGCTATTACTTTATTTAATAACTATTATTAAACTATCTTAATTTCTTTCTAATAATACCTGTTAACACATCTAGTAAGAATACTGTTGCGATAACAGTTAATAAAATCATACTAACTCTGCCCCAACGTCTTGCTTGAATGGCAAATACTAGAACAGCACCAATACCACCTGCACCAACTAAACCTAATGTAGATGCACTTCTTACACCAATTTCAAAATGGTTTAATACAAGAGATGCGTATATAGGTAAGAGTTGAGGGATTCGAGCATAAAACATAGTTTGGATACCATTAGCACCAACTGCATGACAAGCTTCAACAGGAACATCATCCATTAATTCCATTTCTTCAGTAAATAACTTACCTAACATACCAATTTGGTGAACACCGATTGCCAAAGCACCAGCAAATGGACCAGGACCAACTACTTTTATAAATATAATCGCATACACAAGTTCAGGGAACGCACGTAATATATCCAATACAAATTTACCTATTGCAGGAATGATAGTATTGCCTTTCCATAAATTTTTAGAAGCAAATAATACAAATGGAATACATAATATTGTACCAATAGTAGTTCCCACAAATGCGATTCCTACAGTAATAACCATTAAAGATAAAATATCTTCGCCACTGCCATCATAAAAAATCGTAAAATCCGGTTTCATTAATTGAGCTAATGTTTGACCAAAACCTGACCAAGAAAAAGCAGCTAGTTTTGACCAATCAATATCATATGCGCAAAACCATACTAAGAAGATGAATAATAAAGAAATCACCAATTTATTCGTTAGAATACTTTTACTTTTCATTATTCAATCCTCCTACGAATAGCTTCAGAAAGACTATCAATAATCAATACAACAATAAAAATTGTGATAATAATTAAGGACGCACGATCATATTTAAATAGTCCTAAAGCATTACTTAACGTAACACCAATACCACCAGCACCAACATATCCAAGTACAACAGAAGCACGGACATTAATTTCAAATGCATAGAAGAAATAACTAAGTACATTCAACATAACTTGTGGCCATACTGACCAAACAGCAATCTGTAATTTATTTGCACCAATAGATTCAGCCGCCTCAATAGGCGCCATATCAATAGTTTCAATCGTTTCATAAATTAATTGTGATACCATTCCAAATGTAAAAATGGCAATAGTAACTACACCTGTAGCATCGCCAATCCCCAAAATAGCAACCAATAATGCAGCTAATAACAAGTTAGGAATAGTACGAACAATATTTAATATTAATCGAAATAACTGTGTTATAATCACATTTTTAGTAACAACTGTTGTTGCAAGAAAAGAAACAGGTATCGCAAATATAACACCAATTAAAGAACCCAAAGCAGACATCTTCAATGTTTTAATCATTGGATCTACTAACTTTGGTAAATAACTGAAATCAGGTCTTGATAATTCTTCAAGAAAAGCCACAGCCTGATCTAAATTTTCAAAAACCTCATAGAAAGAAGCTTCAGTTAAAGTTGCACTAGCAAGAAAACATACTAGAATTATAAAAACAATAAAGAATGATTTATACCATTGGAAATGGACAGTATCTTTTATTTTCATAATCTACTTTTCACTTCCTTTTAAGAAGGAGTCGCCCTTATAAATCATAGTTAATACATCATTTGTTAATAAATCTGGAGCTCCATCGAAAACTAGTTTACCATCTTGTAAAGCAATAATACGAGTAGAAAATTGCTTAGCTAATTCTACCGAGTGAATATTAACAATAACTGTCTTATTCATAGTTTCATTAATATTTCTTAATTCTTCCATAATTTCTTGACTTGTTACTGGATCAAGAGAAGAAACCGGTTCATCCGCTAAGATGATATTTGCTTGTTGGAATAATGTTCTCGCTATAGAAACACGTTGTTGTTGACCACCTGATAAATTGTCACAACGCTCATGTAATTTATTTGATAAACCAACTTTTTCTAATACTTGATTACATAATTCATAATCTTCTTTAGAGAAAATACCAAAAACACTTTTAAATGTTGAATAATAGCCTAAACGACCTGATAATACATTCTTTTGAACAGTACTTCTTTTAACTAAATTAAATTGTTGAGAAATTAAACCAATACTACGACGAATAGTACGTAATTCTTTTTTATTAGCTTTAGTAATAGACTTACCATCGATAACGATTTCACCTTCAGTAATTTCATTCAAACGATTAATTGCTCTTAATAAAGTACTTTTACCAGCTCCACTTAAACCAATGATGGAGATAAACTCTCCATCATTGATAGTCAGATTCACATCAATTAATCCTTTAACTCCGTTATCATATGTTTTTGAAACGTGATCAAAGATAATCATAAATTATTCCTCAGCAGCAGCTTTTTCCATATAAGCAGCAATTGAATCATAAGCAGCTTCATCAGATTCTACATAACCAGTATGTCCCCAAGAACTCATGATAGCTAATCCTTCTTCATCAGCAGCCATATCTAAGAATGCTTGTTTAACTTTTTCAGTTAATTCATCACCTAATGTAGGTAATACAGCAACAGCATCATTTGGAATATCACCGTCAGATAACATTACTTTGAAGTTAGACCAAACATCAATTGCATTACCATTAGAATCCTTTACAGCACTTTGGAATACATAACGAGCTCCTTCAAATACATAACATGCATCAACTTCACCGTCATATACAGCTCTCATAGCTGATGGCATATCTAAGATTTCAACAAAAGTAATTGTAGATAAATCTACACCTGCTTCAATCATTTCAGCAACTGGATAGATATAACCAGAAGCAGAAGCAGTACCTAAACGTGCAATTGTTTTACCTTCAAAATCTTTATAAGAATTAATAGGAGCATCCTTTTTCATAACAATCTCAGCTTTAAATGTACCAACTGATGAACCTGCAATTGGTTGTTCTGTTTCTTGATCATAATCAACTAATGTAGATGATAAGATAGAAATAGCAGAATTACTTTCACGTGCAATTACATATGTAGCTGGTGGCATAATACCAACATGAGTTTTACCTGACTTCATAGCTTCAACAATTGTGTTGTAGCTTGTAGCAATAGTAACATTAACATCCATACCTAATAAATTTTCTAGGTAAGTTTCAAACTCTTTTGAAGTACCATCAGCTGTTTCTACATTAGTAGGAACGAATTGAACTTCTAAAGTAGTAATTTCATCAGATTTCTTGCTAGTAGAACATCCAACAACAGATAATACTAAAGCAAAAGCAGCAAACATTTTAACAAATTTTTTCATATATTCCCTCCAAATTAATAATATTATACGTTTTAATTATACAAATTAATCAAGCCTATTTCAATATATATTTACTTTTTAATACTTACTAAATTAACCACCTTAAATCCTTCATCTATTACTTTTTCCATACACTCATTATTACGAATATGCATTAAATATATTTTATCTTTTATTGTATCATCAATCACTGTTAATAAATCATCAACATATAAATGAACATCCCCAGGTATTTTCACGTTAGTAACTTCCATATAGATACGATCAATAGTCTTATGAGTTTCAGTGAAATTTACTAAATTATCAACAACACGAGTATCAGCAGAGTAAAAAATTGCTCCATTTTTAGTTTCAAAAATAAAAGAATAACATGTCATATTGAAGTCATGTTTAGTTAAATCATAACGAACACTATCAAATGCTTCAAATTTATTATCTAACTCTTCTTCATACATAATTTCATAAGCATCTTCAGTATTACCAAAAATCCTCATTAAAGTACATATATCACGTTCATATTCATGGTTATGTGGAACTACAATTTTTAGTTTTGATTTTAAAACAAATTGACAATATAATCCAATACTACCTAAAGAACCACAATGGTCACTATGTGTATGAGAAATAATCGCATAAATTTCTTTTATTTTATTTAATACTCCTTCAAGCATTAAATAACCAAACATCGTTTCTCCACAATCTACTAAGAATAATCTATCACTCTCTATGAAATAAGCATTTGTATTACCTTCTTTAGGATTAAAAGCCGCTCCTCTACCTGTAAATATCAATTCCATAATACCACTCCAATTTCTTACATAAAGTATATCAAATATATAAAGCAATATCTAGACTAGTAATGTCTAGAACAAGCACATTAAACTACCAATCGGTATGTAACATAATTTAAGCTTTAATCTAACGAAATC
>JAFXJJ010000047.1 GCA_017532345.1 Erysipelotrichales bacterium | reverse complement strand
GTTACAATAAGATTATTAAGGCTGAGAATGGTGAACGTGGTAAGAATAAATGTATGTCTGGTGCTGATGGTAATGATATTATCTTAAAGGTGCCAGTAGGTACATGCGTAAAAAATGAAGTTACTGGTGCTTTAATTGCTGACTTTACACGCCCTAAGCAACGTATTGTGATTGCGAAAGGTGGTAAAGGTGGTAGAGGTAATAAGAATTTTGCTACTCCAAGAAATAGTGCTCCTGAATATGCTGAGCATGGTGGTGTAGGTGAAGAACTACAACTACAAATTGAATTAAAGATTCTTGCTGATGCTGGTTTAGTTGGATTCCCTAGTGTTGGTAAATCAACATTATTATCAGTTGTTAGTGCTGCTCGTCCAGAAATTGCAGACTACCACTTCACAACAATTACTCCTAATTTAGGTATGGTAAAGGTTGATAAGGAACAAAGCTTCGTACTAGCTGATTTACCTGGATTAATTGAAGGTGCATCTGAAGGTAAAGGCTTAGGTCATCAATTTTTACGTCATATTGAACGTTGTCGTGTAATTATTCATGTTGTTGATATGGGTAGTGCAGAAGGTCGTGATCCAGTAGAGGATTATCGTATTATTAATGAAGAATTAAGTAAATACCAATATCGTTTAATGGAAAGACCAATGGTAGTAGTTGCCAACAAGATGGATTTAGATGATGCTGAAGCTAATCTAGCACGCTTTAAGGAAGCATATCCTGATGTTGAAGTATTCCCAGTATGTACAATTATTCATGAAGGTCTACAAGATTTACTTTATCGTGTAATGGAATTAGTTAATACAACTGATGAATTCCCATTAATCTCTGATGAAGGTAAAGATGAAGGAGTTCTATATAAATTTGAAGAAAAAGGACCTGACTTCACTATTACTAATCTTGGTAACCACACTTGGAAGGTTGAGGGTGAAAAGATTCTTCGAGCCTTCCGTAATACGGATTTCAATAACGAAGATGCGGTTAACCGTTTTGCGCGTACAATGCGTTTAATGGGTATTGATGAAGCATTACGTAGTAGAGGTGCTGAACATAACGATATTATCTTAATTGATAATGCGGAATTCTTATTTATTGAATAGTAATAAGGACATAGCGTAATTGCTATGTCCTCTTTTATTTGCTTCGTTTCTTCACACCATCACAATAATATACTACATTATGAAACTGTATACCTCTAAGTTTTAATAAGTATTCTAAATATATAATAGCTTGGTACTTGTTTCTAGCCTTTACTTTCTTACAAAATAAAAATGGTTTCCATTCTCCATACGTTTTCGCATAGTGTTCACCACTTACAAAGACATTGTAGGTAGAAGCTTTAGTATTAGTGAATACAATAGTATTTGTATGCTCATCATATGTAGTATATTCATTCATAATTTCACGCTCTTTTCATGATAATCTTAGTTGAAATATATCGTGAAACTTGGCGAAATATGTAGAATGTAAATAAAAAGCTGAAATACTTCAGCTTCTTAAATAAATTATTCTTTAGCTTCCATAAAGATTTCCATATTATTATAATCATCAATAGTTAATAATACAGGCTTTACAAAGTAATGTTCGATACTTTCAAAAATAGGTGTTTTACCTGCTTTATTATATTCATAGAAATCTTTCGCATGTGTTAAACATGTTTCAACATCCTTCACAAAGCCATTAGCATTGGCAAGTGATACGAATGTACATACTAATCCAGCATCTTCTTCTCCACGTACATGAGCAAATTTAATTTCATTATTGATGATGTAAGCTGGTAAGTATACTGGCATGAATACTAATTCATCATAAATTAAATGACTAGTGGTTTCATTACAATATTTTAGATAGTGATCTAAATGTTCTTTTTGTTTAATCTTAATTAATTCTTCTTTCTTGATTGTGCTACTCATCATCTTAAGCATGATTTCATCATCAAAGCTACAGAATGTTTTGGCGAATTCAATGAACTTTGGTTGATCTTCATCTACGAATTGTTGCATCAAGAATAATAATAGAGCCCCACTGTGTACAGTAGTATCTTTTTGATAACTACTCTTAGCTAATGCAAGGATATGTTGCATAGTATAATTACAGTTAGCTGCATCAGTATTTAAATTGTGTACTAATTCTTTAAAAATTTGTATACTGTCTTTTTCCATTTAACTAAAATTCTCCTTTATAATCGCTATTATTATACAGCAAATCGTGATATAATACTAGCAAAGTGGGTGATGAAATGTACGCATTTATTTCTGGTACAATACATAGTGTGAAATTGGATGAGATAATTGTTAATAACCATGGGATTGGTTATCGTATACATATGGCTAATACAGCTAATTTAAAAAGAGGAGAAGAAGTATTCGTTTATGTTTATGAACAAATACTTGAAGATGCACATACATTATATGGATTTATAAATGAAGAAGAATATGATTTATTCATGCAGCTAATTAAAGTTAAAGGTGTTGGTTGTCGTACAGCTAATCAAATACTTGGTGGGGCAAATGCAGGTGATATTGTGGTTGCAATTGAAAATGGGGATATTGCCTTTATGAAGAAATTACCAGGTATTGGTGCTAAGACAGCACAGCAAATTATCTTAGATTTAAAGGGTAAGCTAGTACATGATGAGGATCGTGCTTCATTAAAGATGAATCCAAATCTTAGTGAGGTTGAACAAGCCTTAAAATCACTAGGTTATAAAGCAAGTGAAATTAATCCGATTATCAAGCAATTACCAGTCGATGATGGTAAGAGTGTTGATCAGTTAATTAAATTAGCCTTAAGCTTAATGTTGAAAGCAAAAGGAGGTTAAGATTTAAATGGAAGATAGACTAATGAGTGCAGATGTAAGTAGTTATGATGAAGAAGCTAGCTTACGTCCAGCATCGTTAAATGAATATGTAGGTCAAGCAGCTTTAAAGGAGAATCTTTCAATCTTTATGAAGGCTGCAAGACAAAGAGATGAAGCATTAGATCATGTATTATTATATGGTCCTCCAGGATTAGGTAAGACTACATTATCGTATATTATCGCGAATGAAATGGGTGGACATATTAAGACTACTAGTGGTCCTAGTATTGAACGAAGTGGGGATCTTGCATCAATCTTATCTTCACTAGAAGCAGGAGATGTATTATTTATTGATGAGATACATCGTTTACCAAGAGTAGTAGAAGAAATCTTATATCCTGCAATGGAGGATTATTGTATTGATGTTGTGGTTGGTAAGGATGCATCTACACGTTCTATACGTTTAGATTTACCACCATTTACATTAGTTGGTGCTACTACACGAGCAGGTGATTTGAGTGCTCCACTACGTGATCGTTTTGGAATTATATCTAAATTAGAATACTATACACATGAAGAACTAGGTAAAATCATTAAGCGTTCTTCTAATGTATTAGGATGTGACATTGAGGATGAAGCGGTACTTGAACTAGCAAGAAGAAGCAGAGGTACACCACGTATTGCCAATCGTTTACTTCGTCGTGTACGTGACTTCGCGCAAGTACTAAATGATGGACATATTTCATTAGAAATTGCTAGACAAGCATTAGACCGTTTAAAGGTCGATGCATTAGGTTTAGATGATGTTGACCATAAGTATTTACGTGGTATTATTGAACGCTATAAAGGTGGGCCAGTAGGAGTAGAAAGTATTGCCGCTAGTATTGGTGAAGAGCCAACAACACTAGAGGATGTATATGAACCTTATCTTCTACAAATTGGGTTCATTAATCGTACACCAAGAGGAAGAATTGTTACTCCAAAGGCTTATGAACATCTAGGTATCACATTCCAAGATAGTTTATTCTAGATTAAGGGTGCTAATAAAAACTGAAGCCAAACTGTTAATTTGCAGTTTGGCTTTTAATATGATTAGATTAATAATTTATAAGGCTTTTTAGCTAAGCACAATAGCGAGGTCTGTACTTATCAAATTGTTCAGGAATAGTATCAAATACTTTTCTAAATTCCATTATTTCACCTTCCTTTAATAAATAGTTTATCATTTTACTAGTAATATCATAGTTTAATACAAATAAACATTGTAGATTTTATATTTATTAAATTGGTTATTTATTCCTCGATTTCTAGTTCATTTTGTTTCTTTTTATCTTTTATATATGTAAATAGTGAAATTATCCATATAACAACAAATAAAATAACAGTAATATATTTAAATGTTGGCATATTTGAAGGTAGAAAGGCAAAAGTAATTATCGCAATAGGATAATATAAGATGTTTTGTTTGCGTTGTTCCTC
>JAFXJJ010000046.1 GCA_017532345.1 Erysipelotrichales bacterium | reverse complement strand
CATTTGGTGATGGATATAACGATATGTCTATGATTGACTTTGCTGGACTTGGCGTAGCTATGGGGAATGCTGTAGATGAGGTAAAAGATAAGGCTGATATCATTACCAAGAGTAATGATGAAGATGGTATTGCTGTAGTATTAGAAAAAGTATTATTTTAAAAACAAAGGAGATGACTTTTAAAAGTCATCTCCTTTTTATTATTTAATCTCAACAAATTTTGCTTGATTCATTAGTGGGTGTTGTAATGTGATAGCACCTTTATTAGGACATACCATTACGCATGCACCACAGTAGTAACATTCCCCTGGGTACATAACAAGCGGTGTTTTACCTTTTTCTTCATTAGGAAATAGAATATCGCATTGGCATACATCAACACAACGATTACATCCTACACAAAGTTCTTCATTATAATGAATTGGCATTGTACTAGAAGGTATTTGATTCACTGTAAATTCTTTAGTTTTCATTGTTTACCTCCTTTATATATTCTTTATTACGTGATTCATATTCTTGCTTTAAATCACCAAAATAATCTAATTCAACATCACGTGTTTTTACTACTCCATCTTCTTGATGAATTACAATATGCTTCTTATTCCAAGCTGGATTTTTCTCAGCATAATCACTTCTTTCAAAACATAATGAAGTATTACTACACTTACGAGCTAAGCATGCGTGAATTACTAGTTTAGATACTGTTAAGATATCTAGTACTTCATGGGTGCGCATTAAATCATGAGGATTCGAACAAGATAAATTAGGAACAATATCCCTTTCATATGTTTCTAATAAATCTAATCCTTCCTTTAATAAAGCATCACATTTAATTCCACCACAATAATTCTGCATACACTTCGCAATCGCCATATTTAATTCTTTCCAGTGTATTCCATTTTCTTTATATAATGGTGCATATAAACGTTTTTCTTCATTTTCAATTAATGACACATCATAGCTAACATACTCAACATTACTAGCATATTCAGCAGCCTTTCTACCAGCATAATGCCCTGTAGCACATGCAGCACCTGCACAATCGGAAGCGAATAATTGATCTCCGCAAGCATAGATACCATCAATGTTAGTCTTTAAATCCCAATCATGCATGATACCACCAGGTGCCCCAAAGAATTGACGTTCTTGGTCAAGGAAGCTAGCTGATTGCCAACCAGTACCATAACTTTGTAGTTTATGTGTTGTAGGATCAAAACCTCTATCATTATAGTTTTGATAGATTGGAACACTCGTTTTAGCTTCTTGACCTACCATCATACCCCAGATTACTTTTCTTTCTAATTCAGGCATTTTACTTAAATCAGCATAAAATGGTAATTGATAACCACGCTCAATTAATGTTTTAAAGTCTAATGTTTCTGGACCACGATATTCATATTTAGGATCGTCAATGACTCCACCTTTTAAGAAATACTTTTGTCCCTTAGCTGGATAATAACGATCATAATAATCTGTTAGCTCCTTACCATCACGGTCAACATAGGGTATTTCTACCCCTCTAGCATCAACCATGGTTGCAGCATACCAAGTATTATGATTATTACCTGTACCATATGGCGGAAAGCTTCTTCCTGCAGCTGAGAACTCAGCACGTACCGATTTCTCCATCATCGTAAATTCAACACCACTTCGCCATCCCATGGCATGTCCACTACCAATACTTTGGAATGGTCTAAATTCACATAACCCTGGTGTATCAGCATTAAATAACCATACTCTTGCAGGTCTAGACATTGCTAGTACAGTAGACTTAGCTTCAAATATCAGCATTTCACCAGTACGAACATTCATCCCTATTGCTCCACTACCAATTTTCTTTCCATTTTTAGTAGTTGTAAGTAAAGCTGTAGCTTCTACATGATCATATATTTGCACACCTAGTCTCTTCATTTCCTTTAATAATGCAGGCTTAAAAGTTGTACCCCATACACGCAATGTAAACTTGTTTTCATAATCATACGCAAACATCAAATCTGTGCCTTGATCCTTAAATCGTGCACCATCAAATTCCCTATCAGTATCTCGAATCTTACCGCCCATTTTCTCTAAATCAAGTAAGCGGTCATACCCTTCTCTACAAGTAATGTAGTGAAAGATTCCATTACTGAAGTGGTCTTGTTCATCTACGTATGCATATGCAATCTCTTCTGGTGTTACTTTCGAACAAGGATTCGTACATGCAGATTCCCAATGGTCAAAGCCAGTTCCTGCAGCCCCGCTCTTTTCAATTGCGCCCTTTTCAACTATCGCAACAGATAAGCCCTTCTTGCGTGCAGCAATAGCAGCAAAGCATCCTGATAATCCACCACCTAATACTACTACATCACATTTAATAGTTGTTTTTACTCCAACTTTATTATCATATGGCCATTTCATTACAGCACCTCATTTCACATCTACTTGTGTAATATATTTCATTATTTACTTAAAAATCTATATATTCTCTCATTAAAATCTGGAGCCTCCTCATAAGCAGCATGTCCTAATTCATCATACATATGTATTTCACAATCCAACTTCTCTGCCATCTCTATTGAAGCATCACCAGTAACAATCTTATCTTTACTACCACCTAATACTAATACTGGACATTTAATATCTTGTAGTCTTTCAAACGCTCCACACGTTAAGCAAGCTTTCGCAAGTGTAATAAATCGCTCAATATCATTAAGCTTATTAACCTTAGTAGCGATGGGAAGTAGCCAATTATATTTCTTTAAATAATCATCAGAATATAAATGTTGCAGCATATGGGTAGTCATCTTATCGTAATTTTTATTCTCAACCATTTGTATCCATTCATTAATTACTTTAGTTATTGTTTCATTAGTTCTTGAAGCAGTAACTGCCAATACTAATTTGTTTACTAAATTAGGATAATTAATAGCTAGATGCTGAGCAATCATTCCACCTTGAGAAACACCAAAAACACTAGCATCACTAATTCCTAGTTCATTCATAAAACTAGCTACATCCTTTGCAAGTTCATCAATCGTATAGTTACTAGGAAGATTATTTCTTTTGTCAACTACATAAACTTTATACTCCCTTGCAAAGATACGATACATATATGCAAGTGGCATCGCTGTTCCCTTGACTCCCCGTAAGCTTAATCCAGGAATGATAATTAAATTTTTCTTACCACGTCCAAAACTTACATAATCTATTTCCATATCATTAGTTCTTAATGTATGATTCTTCGCATTATAAAACATAAATTTACCCCTACCAAATTACGTATATATATTATACCATTATTTTTTCTATATCCATAATAATCCAATTTAAATTGACAGTTATTATTTAAAGTGTTATTATAGTCATGCATTCATAAGGGAGTAGTTAGCGCTAATAAGCGTGATTATGTCAACAGACTGGGATATCCTGGCTTAATCTTAAAAAGCGAGACTTATGCATAATGTCTTTTTCATTATGCATGAGTCTTTTTTATTTAACACTCCCATATATTGTATAAGGAGAAACAATTATGAGTATTTTAGAAATGTTGCTTTTAGGGGTAGGACTAGCGATGGATGCTTTCGCAGTATCTATTACTGATGTACTTGGGTACAAAAACTTAACAAAAACAAACAAAATTTCAATTCCTGTAGCCTTTGGATTATTTCAGGGCTTAATGCCAATGCTAGGGTACTTTGCAGGTAATTTATTTGCTGATTTCATCTCAAAATATGCAGGTATTGTGACCCTACTAGTACTAGGATATATTGGTGGCAATATGATTTATGAATCATATAAAGAAAGCAAAGAAAATGGTGAAAGTAATGATGAAGTAAACGAAGATACATTTGGTTTCAAGGTATTAATTATGCAAGCTATTGCTACTAGTATTGATGCCTTTGCAGTTGGTGTTAGCTTAGCTGCTTTAAAAACAAATGTGTTCTTGGCTTGTTCAATCATTGCAGTTACTACTTGTGCACTATGCTTTGTGGCATTATATGTTGGTAAGAAATTTGGTGAAGTACTTGGAGAAAGAGCACAAATTCTTGGTGGTTTAATTTTAATTATTATTGGTATCAAAGCATTATTTTAAAATGAATAAAATAGTTATTCAAAACAAATAAGATGATACATCACTTGACGTATCATCTTTTTTATAATTCTCTAGTATAAAATTTAAAATTATTTATTATTTAATTGTAATATAGAATCGTTTTGTTTCTGATTTACGTGCAGGACGAGTTATACCTGTTAAGACATCTGGCTCATCTTTAGTATAACTGTATTTCGAAGAAATTATTACTTCTCCCTTACCTTTTGCCGTTACAATACATTTATTACCAACACTGCTAATCTCTACAAGATTAGAACCTTTCTCAATAGTCCATTCATACACATGGTAATCACTACCAAATTTATTTCGCCCATCTTTTAGAGTAATTGTTTTACCAGCATTCATTACAAACGTTTCATCTTCATACGAACTACCAGTATCAGTGTTTTCATCTTTCTTAACTGCATTTTTTGTATTTATTGCACAAAGCACTTCTACTTCAGATGGAGTTACCCCTTTTAATTTTGCATAAATATAGTATACTGCATCTCCATTTTCTTCATAATGCATTACACGGATTGTTAAGTCTTCAAATTTGCTGTTAGCTGTTGTAGGTCCACCCCAAATATCATTGTAGGACATCATAAACATTGGTGTATCCCAATTGTAACTATCAATTTCATTTTTCTCATCAGTATAATATCTTTCGCGCTCTACATCTTTAATGCGAAGAATATCATTTGTATTCATGCTGTATTGATCAAATTCAAAATACATACCTTCTAATTTATAGTAGTTTTCAATCCATAATTCTTCATCTTCTTTATCGATTTCATATCGAACATTACCAGTGTAAGTCTTACCATCACGAATTACCATTGCTTGTCCTACTTTCGTAGTTAAACGGTTATCTGATGTTTGATAACTTCCATTTGCTAAACGATACAGACCTGCATTAGCTGAAATACCTTGTGGCCCTGCATCACTGCTCTTGCCATCAATTCTTAGTCCCAAATCCATCATTTCTAATTCATTG
>JAFXJJ010000004.1 GCA_017532345.1 Erysipelotrichales bacterium | reverse complement strand
TGTCTATAAATGCTTATATAGGCTTCATTTGCTTCAAACTTTTGTCCATCTACAAATACGAATTCTTTTATCTTTGTTTCATCTATGAAATTATCCATTATTCTAGAAATATCATCTTTTGTTGCTACATCATTTAATTTAGTGTTTATCTTCTGAATTTCTAATGTATTTTGATTTGTTTGTAAAGACAGCTTCATAAAATCATCATTAGTAATAAAAGCTTTGTTTTCTAACATGTAATGACGCATTTCCTTGAATGTTCTCACCAATAATCTACTTTGTTGAATTGCTAATTCTCCTTTTAGCACTGTCATAAGCATATAAATACCCTGTTCTGTAAATACATTGGGTAGTTTTCTTCTCCCTCCCCAACTTGATATCAAATTTTTTGACATCAAGTTCTTGTATTCATTTTCATCCAACTGAAACATAAAATCATCACCAACAAACTTCTCACTATTGTTTTTAACTTGCTGATTAAGTTTAGTTGTTGTATAACCATACAATCGTGCAAGATCACTATCTAGCATCACTTGTTGTCCTCTAATTGTATAAATCATACTTTTAATATCTTTCTCTAATAATTCAACCATATTTAAATACCTCCTGATTATTATTAACCAGAAGCTATTAAATGTACCAACATAAAACAAAAAAAGATTACCATCTCTGATAATCTTTAACTAATTATGCATTATGGAAATGCTTATACACTTCATTCTTGGATACGTTGAATTCCTTCGCTACACTCTTAATTGCATCCTTGGCACTCATTCCTGAAGCGATATATTCATTTACCTTTGATTCAAGCATATTCATCGTTACAGGCTTTTCTTTTTCCTTGTAACCTTCTACTACAATAACCATTTCACCCTTTAAAGTATCACTAATCTCGATAACCTCACTAATATTTCCACGAATAAATTCTTCATGTAACTTAGTAAGTTCTCTTGCTAGACATATCTTACGATCACCTAATACCTCAAGCATTGATGATAATGTCTTAGTAATACGGTGTGGTGATTCATAGAATACCATTGTGAATGGATATGTAACTAAGTCATATAGTTGCTTAGTTCTCATACTTTCCTTCGCATCTAAAAAGCCATAAAAGATAAATGGTTGAGGATCAATACCACTAGCAACTAGTGCTGTCAAGCAAGCATTAGGACCAGATATTGGTATTACTGGATAACCAGCTTCACTAACCTGTTTCACTAACCATGCACCCGGATCTGAGATACATGGATATCCTGCATCACTTACTAATGCTACACACTTGCCATCATTAAGTAAGTCTAAAATACCTTGCGCACTTTGTTGCTCATTGTATTCATGATGCGATATTAAATGTGTCTTAATATCAAAATGCGACAATAATTTCACTGTATTTCTTGTATCTTCAGCAGCAATCACATCAACATTCTTTAATACTTCAATTGCCCTAGGTGTAAGCTCCTCTAAATTACCAATAGGTGTCGCAACTAAATACAAAGAGGGTTGCTCTTTCTCAAAACTCTTCATTCTTTGCATCGTCACTCATCTCCTATCTTATTCAGCACTATGTTTTTTAGTATTTTGATTTTGGTTTTTATTTTGAATTAATTTTCCCTTTTTAAATAAAGTATCAAAATCAATAAATTGAATATCATCTCTATTTTCAATCTTCGCAACTCTAGTAATCACATTCATATTTGTGATTCGATATAAGTTACCCTCATATTCTATTTGCGCATTTAATTTAGGTAATCCTTCCTTTAATGCTTTATATGTATCATCTTCATATTTCAAACAACACATTAGTTTACCACATTGTCCTGATAGCTTTTGAATATTTAAAGCTAACATTTGGTTCTTAGCCATATTAATAGATACAACATCAAATTCATTTAAGAATCTCGAACAACATGTTTCTCTACCACAGCTTCCTAATCCACCAACCATCTTCGCTTTATCACGAGGTCCAATTTGGCGTAATTCAATACGACAACGGAAGATTTGAGTTAATTGCTTCAATAATTCACGGAAATCTACACGCTCATCAGCTACGTAAATAAAGATAACCTTACTTCTATCTAATGTATATTCCGCTTCAATTAAATGCATATCTAACTTTAAGTCTTCTATACACTTAGCACATTTTACTAATGCTTCTTTAGCTAATTCTTTATTCTTAATTAAGTCTTCTTCATCCTTTGGTGTAGCTTTACGAATAATAGGCTTTAATGGTAAGAAGCTTTGTACCTCTTCCTTACGTTTAGGATAACCTACAACTTCACCCATTTCTAATCCACGCACTGTCTCAACTACAACATGTGAGCCTGGTTCATAATCTTTATGAAAACTTCCGAATGTATATGCTTTTTTAGTTCCTTCAAAACGTACATATACAACGAATGGATAATTGACTTCTTCAACTTGTTCCTGCGTATTCACTTGTTCAACGTTTTCGCTCATTAACTTCGCCTCCTTACATATTCTTCATTTTATAAATCAACTTATCAAATAATAACCCCACATTAGGAGCTCTTTGGAATTCATCTCTAGTTTCTAATAATGCTTTAAGATACACAGATATCTTATCTACATTTTCTTTATCTCTAAGTGTATTCCATAATTCTTCCCCATCAAAAGTTTTAGATACCACCTCTTGATAGAACACCGTAATAATATCAATTAATAAACCATAATCACTCTTATCATATTTACTGGATTTACTAGTGTCCTTATAGAAATTTTGTAGTTCTATACCACCTAAATCAGGGTTTTCTTGAAAGGCACTAATAAACTCAATAGCCTTACTTTTAATACTACTATAGTTTTTAGATAATGTGATTTCATTTACTTGCTTGGCATCATTTACAATGCGACTAACAATTTCCGCATCCTCACTGATAACACCTAATTCCTTACTTTCCTTTACACAATCATCAATACTCATTGGTCTAAACTTTAAATTCTGACAACGTGATACAATTGTTTCAAGTACTCGATCAATTTGGTATGTGATTAAAATTGCGTATATATCAGAGCTAGGTTCTTCTAAGAATTTAAGTAAACTATTTAAAGCTTCAGTAGTAGCATTCTCTATCGCATTAATAATGTATATTTTCTTACCATATACCTCTAATGCTGTTTTAGAGAATTGATCTTGCAGTAATAAGATTTGTTCCTTCTTAATACTCTTCTCACTACCATCAAGTACCACTAAATCCGTAAATGTAGCATTCTCAATTCTTTCACTAATATCAGTTAAACAATTAGAAAAATCACTAGTTCCTTCAATAATACTCTTAGCAAGTAAATATGCTGTATCTAACATTATTGTACCCTTATCACCAATAAATAAATAGCTTTGGGATACATTATTTCTCTCTAATGCATTCTTTAAGGTACGATATACAACACTTTGACGTGTTTCTAATTCTTTCGCCTTAATCATTTTGCACCTTTTCTAATACTAAACGCAATGCTTCAGCTTTTACAGCTTCAACATCTTGGGAAGCATCAATAACAGTTATACGATGACGATAACGGCGTAACACTTCTTGATAACCTTCATATACACGATCATGGAAATCATTTGATTCTTGGTCTAAACGATCTTTATTAGCACGCGTTTCAATACGACCCAAACCCGCTTCAGGACTTAAATCTAAGAAGAATGTAGCATCAGGTAGCCAACCTTCAATCGCAAACTCATTAATACGATAGATTTCATCAATCCCAATACCTCTACCATATCCTTGGTATGCCAATGAGCTTTCCACAAAGCGGTCACAAATAACCACTTTACCATTTTCTAATGCTGGTTTAATCTTCTCAACAAAGTGTTGTCGGCGACTTGCGGCATATAGTAATGCTTCCGTTTTCGCATCCATAGCTGTATTCTTTGGATTTAATACAACATTACGAATTTGTTCAGCAATATCAATTCCACCAGGTTCTCTAGAATAGATAACATCATAGCCCATCTTAGCTAATTCATCAGCCACATATGTACTAATAGTAGTCTTGCCACTTCCATCAGGTCCTTCAAAAGTTATAAAAATACCGTTTCTCATATATATTACCTACTTCCTAACTTTAATTATACCATAACCACAAAACATTTTATACATAAATGTGCTTTTACACTTAACTATCATAGCTATTTAATAGTCAACACATTATCATTTAAGATAAATAAAAGATGGAATTCTATATTCATTTACCATGAACACTTATCCCATCTATTTATAGTTTTCTATTCAATACTATTTAAGTACACAAATGCCGCCTTGCTTACGAATACATAATGTATATACTGAACCTTCACCAAATAAATCATTCATTGCCTTTTTAAACTCAGGTACATCTTCGTTCTTTACATAAGCTTGAATTGTTCCTGCAAAGCCTCCACCATGTACTCTAGCTACACCTTTATCTTCTAAAATATGTTCAGCTAAAGCTAGGCTTAAAGATAATTCTTGTTTACGAGCATCACTTACTGCATATACATTTTGTAGGTATTTATATGAACTATTACCACTTTCTTTAACTAGTGTTAAGAAACGATTAAAATCTTTAGCTTCTAATGCTTCTACTTGTTTCACTACTCTAGTATTCTCATTTATAAAATGATATGCACGAACTACACTACGATCATTTCCTAATTTTCTTAATTCCTTAAGTGACTTATAGAAATCATCTGGATTAATATCATTTAGATATTCTTTCCCAAAATATCTTGCGATTTCTTTCATTTCACTAGGAATAGCTGCATATTCAGGAGTCAAGTCAGCATGTGAACCTTTGGTATCAACAATACATAGACTATACCCCGTTATTGTCATATCGAAATCCACTGGCTTTACAATAGGCTCATTCGCAAAGTCAATATAAACAAAACCACCTACTGAGCATGCTGTTTGATCCATTAAACCACATGGTTTCCCAAAATATATATTTTCAGCATATTGTCCAATTTTCGCAATTTCAACAGCATCTACACTACCATCATTTAATCCATACGAGAAAATCGAACCAACTAGTGACTCAAATGCTGCACTAGATGATAGTCCACTACCACCAAGTACCGAGCTTGTCATGACACCTTTGAAACCAGATACTTTCTTACCTCTATTCACAAAGCTAGCAGCTATACCTCGGATAATAGCTTCACTAGTACCTTTTTCATCTTCATGAACCGCAAGATCACTAATATCTACCGGTTTAATATTAAAGCCTTCAGAAATAAGTTCTACAGTAGGTTCATCTTGGAATGAAACTACACAAATCATATCTAGATTAATTGCTCCTGCTAATACTTTCCCATGTTGATGGTCAGTATGATTCCCACCAATTTCACTTCTACCTGGAGCTGAATAAATTTCCACATCTAAATCTGAATATTGTTCAATAAACTTCTTTAATAATGCGATATAGCGCTCACGCTCTTTTACTGTTTCATGATATATATCATTTAATGTTGCATCTAATTTACCTTCTTCAATATACTTAATTGTTTCACTTACTAACATTATTTTTCCTCCACCTCAAATGTATAATCACTCCATGATTCATAAGTATCTCCTACTCTAAGAATCGTTGTTGGATTTTCATTAATATTAATATCATTATTGTAGTTTTGTGTTTCTAAGCAAACTGCACTTTGGAATGGATAGGCAATACCATTCTTCCCTACAATACTACCATCTAAGAAATTACCTGAATAAATATTAGCACCTCGTTGATTAGTATTTACCTTTAATGTAACCTTGCCATCTCCACCCTTAAGCATAATTGGATTACTTGGTTTATTGAAAATAAAAAAATGGTCAATACCTTTAGCCTTATCTAATTCTTCGTGTTCCCCACTTACACATTCTTTAATAAGCTTAGCTTTTCTAAAATCAAATGGTGTATCTGCTACTTGTACACGATTGCCTCTTGGACAAGAGTCTTCATCAATTCCTAAGAATTCATCAGCATGAACTTCTAATGTATGATTTAAAACAGATGATGATTTATGCCCTTCAAGATTGAAGTATGCATGGTTAGTAAGATTAATGATTGTATCCTTGTCAGTAGTTGCATGATACTCTAAATGTAATGTGTTGTTGCGAAGGATATACTTCACTTCTAACTGTAAATTACCCGGATAACCTTCTTCACCATCTACTGATAGATAATTTAGTTTCACACCGATTTCATTATCATCTTCAAATACTTCATAAGTATAGCTCTTTGAGTCAAATCCATATATACCACCATGTAGTGAATTACCATTGTTGTTGCAAGGGATTTGGTAATCAACCCCATTTAATGTGAATTTCCCCTTATCAATTCTACCAGCTACGCGACCTGCAATTACGCCAAAATATGGACCTCTGTTAGCTAAGTAATCATCTGCACTATCAAAACCCCATACTACATCACGCTTATCTTCACACTTCAATAAGCGTAGATTGACTAATGTAGCACCTACTGTTGAGATACCTACTTCTAAATAATCATTTTTCAGAATAATTTTCTTTTCTTTTTTATTAGCACTAAAATCTACAATTTTATACTCTCCCATAATATTCTCCTATTATATTACTCTAATTATTTATGGCTTTTCTTTATACACATTGTATCCTCTTTACATAGTTTTGTAAAGAAAACCACCTTGCGACATCGTATATTACTTTATAATTTCTTTGTACTGTGGTAATTTTACGAAAATATCAATAATTGTTTGTAGACTTGCCTCTAATTTCACTTTATCTTCATCACTAATTTGTGTTGTTAAATCATCAAAGCAAGACACATTATTTACGTATTGTTCAACATAAGAATGAGCACCATCTGTTAGCTTCAGCCACACTGTTCTACGATTTTGCGTATCCACATATCTTTCAACTAAACTTTTTTCTTCAAGCTTATTGACTACTTTCGTAACTTGTTGCTTCTTCATCATCGTTAGTTTTCCAAATTCAGATAATGTCACATCGCGATTTAACCATTCTAAAAATAAAATACTATAATATATCTCTAGTGTCATATCATCATTAAGCAATTGTTTAATTGGTTTATTTACTTGATAATGCCATAGTGGTAAAAGCTCTAATATTCTTTTTTGAATAGTATATTTATCCATAACTATTACCCCTCTAATTATTGACAATTATACCACAAATTTATAGAATTATATATAGTAACATAAAGTTTACCTTTTGTGTATTTTTAAAACTAAGTAAACATAATAATTATAGAAAAGGAGATAAGATATGTCTAAATTTGTTACACTTAAATCGGAAGGTTTACAAGCATTACGAACTATTAATCCTGCTTTAATCTCTTATAATGTTGAGATGACTGAAGTAACTGGTGGTACATTCTGGAAAGCTTATACACCAGAACAAATCGCAGGAACAGAAGAAGTACCTGCACCTGATTTTTCTAAAGGCTTAGGTGCTATGCATCAATGGTATGACCCTATTGATACTACTAATCCTAGACTTATTAAATTAGCTAAAGCATTAGGTCCTGTTTGGGTACGTGTTTCTGGTACATGGGCTACTAAAACTTACTATGATTTTGAAGATACTGGTGTAGTACCAGAAGGTTATCAAAATCGTCTAACTAAACAACAATGGATTAATTTATTAGGTTTCGTGAAAGCTGTTGGTGGAAAACTATTAGTTAGTGTTGCTAACTGCGAAGGATTACACTCTGCATCTGAACCATGGAATCCAAGTCAAGCCGAACAATTATTTAAATTAAGCACTGAACATGGTGTACCAATTAGTGCTGTTGAATTTACTAACGAACCTAACATGATGGAAGGTACTGGTTTCCCTAAGGGATATACACCTGCCGATTTCCGTCGAGACCAAGATTTATTCCACAAATGGGTACGTGAAAACTATCCTGATATTGTAGTTGTAGGTCCAAGTACATGTGATCCTGAAGCTATGAAAGATGATAGTATTGAAAAATCTGCCTCTGGTGGTGCTGGTATTGCTGATGTATTACCAAGCTGTACTACAGGAGATTTATTAGATGGTTGTACTGAAAAACTAGATGTATTCTCATATCACTATTATAATGGTGTATCTGAGCGTATGGCTGCCATGATGCCTGCAATGTTTACACCTGCAACAGAAGCTACTTCTGAACCTTATTTAGGTATGGCTGGTAGATGTGCAAGAGCCTTTGTACCTTATCGTGATAAATATGTGCCAGGTGGAGAAATGTGGGTAACCGAATCTGGTGATGCCGGGGCTGGTGGACATACTTGGGCATCTACATATTTAGAAGTACCTCGTGAGTTGAATGAATTCGCTGATTTTTCTACTGTAACTAAAGGTGTTATTTTCCATAATACATTAGCATCTAGTGACTATGGTTATTTAAAACATGGTACATTTGAACCTCGTCCTAGTTACTTTGCTGCATTACTATGGAATCAATTAATGGGTGAAACAGTATATGATTGTGGTTCAGTATCTGAAGGTGCTCACGTATTTGCTCACTCACGTAAAGATGGTAAAGAAGGCTATGCTTATCTAGTGATCAATAACTCAACTACTGAAACTACTACCGTTGAATTACCTAAAGATGCTGTTCGCTATACATTAGATGGTAATGGTAACTTACGTTCTCCTATCCTTTATGTAAATGGTAATCCTATTACTTTAGGAGAAAATGATGAAATTCCAACAATTGAAGGTGTAACTCAAGCTGCTGGCAAGGTAGAATTACCACCATATACTTGCACATTCTTCGTTTTATAAGATATTACCTAGGTGATGGATAACCATCACCTCAGACCGTTGACAAAGTCGCTCTCTGAGCAGACTTTGTCATTCGGTCTTTTTTTATTCCCACTTCAATATAAAAAACAGGTGATTTTAGGCAGTTTATAGACCAATTTCACCTGTTATTCAATGCTATTCTCCCACTTTTTTATTCTTTGTTACAATGATTCGTAAAAATGGTAGTTTGTCAACAAGCTGAGGTGATGGATAACCATCACCTTTTCTTTTATTCTATGTGTCTTTAATTATAATTATGGTATAATAGGAATATTGATAAAGGAGATAGAAATATGAATTATACTTGGGATTTAGATGTACTATATAAAGGTACAGATTCAAAAGAGTTTAAGGATGATTTAAACTTATTAGATAGCTATATAGAAGAAGTTAATACTTTCTCAACAAAGTTATCAAGAGATAATGAAGCATCAACAATCCATAATATTTTAGAGCTTCAAATTAAACTAATTGAAGTAGAATTTAAACTAGCAGATTATCTTTCATACAACATGAGTACTGATACTACTAATTCTACTTATGCTTCTTTAATGGGGCAAATTCAAACTAAGGGTGCAAAGGTTTCAAAGGCCTTCTCAATTTTTGATCACTATATTGCGGAAACTGAGAATTTAGATGCAATCATTGAAAGTGATCCATTACTTAAAGAACATGAATACATTTTAAAGAAAACTAAAGAAGATGCTTCTCACATGTTAAGTGATGATGTTGAAGAAGTTATTTCTAAGTTAAATGTTTATTCCGTATCGGCTTGGGGTAATCTACAAGACTTCCTTACAAGTACTGTAGAAGTTGATTATCGTGGTGAAAAGATTAATCTTCCTGCTGCCAGAAATCTTGCGTATAGTGATGATAAGGATGAACGAAAGGATGCTTATGAAGCTGAAATCAAAGCATATGAAGCGATTAAAGAAAGTATCGCTTTCTCTTTAAATTCAATTAAAGGACATGTGAATACAATCAGTGAATTACGTGGCTTCTCATCACCATTAGAGCGTGCTTTAAATTCTAATCATATGACTAGAAAAACATTAGATGCAATGTTTGAAGCAATTGATGAATATCTTCCAAAATTCCATGCATACTTACGTCGTAAGGGTGAAGTCCTAGGCTATCAAAATGGACTTCCTTGGTATGAATTATTCGCCCCAATGGGTAAGAGTGCTACAAGTAAATATACAGTGGAGGAATCTAAAGAATACTTATTGAAGCAATTCAAAACATTCTCACAAGATATGTGCGATATGATTGAAGATGCATATGATAATCGTTGGATTGACTTCCTACCTCGTAAAGGTAAAGTGGGTGGTGCATTCTGTGGTGGTGTTCACTGCTTGAAACAAAGTCGTATCCTTACTAACTTTGACGGTTCATTAAGTGATGTTGTGACATTGGCTCATGAATTAGGCCATGCATACCACAATCTTCATAGCTTTGATCATAGTATTATTAACGACAATACCCCTATGCAATTAGCTGAAACTGCTTCAACTTTCAATGAAACAGTCGTTATGAATAGTGCTATTAAGAATGCTACTGATAAAGATGAGAAGTTAAAATTAATCGAAAGTACTATTAGTGATTTCACACAAGTAATCTGTGATATTTATTCACGCTACTTATTTGAAACAGAAGTATTTGAGAAACGTAATACTTCCTTCATGTATGGTGATGACTTAAAAGAAATTATGCTTAACGCGCAAAAGAAAGCTTATGGTGATGGATTAAATCATAACTTCCTACATCCATATATGTGGGTATGCAAGAGCCACTATTATTCAACTCGTTCGTTCTATAATTATCCATATGCATTTGGGGCATTATTTGCTCGTGGATTATATGCGAAGTATGAGAAAGAAGGTCAAGCATTCGTAGAAGGATATCAAAAACTATTAAACTCAACATCTCAAATGGATACTGAAGATGTAGCAATGATGGCAGGAATCGATATTACTACTAAAGAGTTCTGGTGTTCTTCACTAGAAAGTATGGCAACATTAATTGATGAATTCTTAGAATTAACTAAATAGTTATAACGGTTTACCACATGGTAAACCGTTTATTCTTTGACGTATAACACGATAACCTATATACTAATAGTAAAGAAGGTGAAGATATGTATAAGATTATTGCTTGTGATTTAGATGAAACATTATTGAATGATAACCATAAGGTTTCTACAAGAAACATTGAGGCAATTAAAAGAGCGAGAGCTTTAGGAGTAAAATTTGTGCCAGCTACTGGTCGTGGCTTCACTAGTGTTAGTTCAACATTAGAGGAACTACAATTACTAGATAGTGATAATGAATTCGTTATTTCCTTCAATGGTGGAGCTATTACTGAGAATAAAAACAATCGTTTACTACACTTTGAGGGCATAACTTTTGGAAAAGCATCTGAATTATTTAGACGTGGTTTAAACTATAATGTAGGTATCAGAGTCTATACCAAAGATAATGTTTATGCGTACAACTACACCGATGAAGAAAAACAGTATTCATCTACTAGAATGAAAATAACTGAGATTTTCGACACAAATATTGACTTCTTAAAGGGACAAGAAATTGTGAAGGTGTTATATATAAATACGGATTACAACTACCTTAAAGGTATCGAAAATGATTTACGCGATATACTGAATGATATGAATGTGACATATTCTAGTAATCGTTACATAGAATTCAATCATAGTGGGGTAGATAAAGGAACTGGATTACTTACCTTAGCTAAGCTACTACATGTTGATCCTAAAGATACGATTGCGATTGGTGATAATTACAATGATTTATCCATGATTAAATGTGCTGGATTAGGTGTCTATGTTGCGAATGCCGTCGAGGAACTTAAACAGCATGCAGACTATGTTACTACAGCGACTAACAATGAAGGAGCAGTGGCTGAAGTAATAGAAAAATTCATTCTAAACAAATAAATGCAGATATTCTCATATCTGCATCTTTTTTATAGATTTCCAGCTCGATAATAAATTACTTCTAATTCATTCGCATCCATTAGCTTAGGTACTGGATATAATGGATTAGATTCTTTAGCAGCATGTTTAGCCATTTGTGGCACATCTTCCTTTTTAATCATATCGAAAGATGTAGGAATATTCATGTAAGCATTCATTTCTTTAATCCAATCAATAAATTTCTTCGCAGCAACTGTATTTGTATCTTCATTGCTTGCGATTTCGATTAATCTAGCAAGTTCAGCAAGTTGTCTAGCACATGTTTCACCATATTCCTCTAAGATATATGGAAGTAATACTGCGTTGGCAAGACCGTGTGCTACACCATATTTTCCTCCAAGGGAATGCGCAATACCATGACAATATCCTACACAAGATTGAGTGAATGCTAATCCTGCCATATATGATGCTTGTAGCATATTCTTACGTGCTTCTACATCATTGCCATCATCATAAGCACGCTTCAAATATTTATGAATTAAAACTACTGCTTCTTTCGCATTTTTTCTTGTGAAGCTTGTAGTCATACCACCAATATATGCCTCAACAGCATGTGTCAATGCATCCATTCCAGTAGTACTAGTGATATGTTTCGGTAATCCAACAGTCACACGATAGTCAAGTACTGCATATGATGGAATTAAACTGAAGTCATTAATAGGATATTTATGATGTGTTTTCTCATCAGTGATTACAGCAGCAATTGTTGTTTCACTACCTGTTCCGGCTGTTGTAGGAACAGCGATTAATAATGCTGTCTTCTTTAAGATTTTCAATAAACCAGCCATCTTACTAACACTTTGATTAGGCTTCACAATACGTGCTGCACAGATTTTCGCACAGTCCATCGCAGACCCACCACCAAACGCTATGATAGCTTCACAGTTAGTATCTAAGTATAATTGTCTAGCTTCTTCAATATTTTGAATAGTTGGATTTGGAACTGTATTATCATAATAACTATACTCAATTTTATGCTTAGTTAACTCTTCCTTCAATTCATCCGTTAATCCTATTTTAGATATACCTTTATCAGTTAGAATTAGAACTTTCTTGATGTTTTTATTATTCAATAATTCAGCTAAACCTTTCATATCCGTAATAAGTTTTGGTTGTCTGAAAGGTAAAATTGGTAATACTAGATGAAATGCTTGTTGATAGATTCTGCAATACGCTTTTTTAATAATATTCATATACCATTACCTCGTTTCTATTATATCTTTATTGTACCTTAAAACTATGTATGTGGCAAATAAAAAGGAGCTCAATGCTCCATATTCTTTATAATACTAGAAAGTGAAGTAATAGTAACACTATACAATTGATTGCAGGCACTGTGATTGTATCATCACCATTGTGTGTAATTAGTTCCATATATGCACCACATATCGAAGTAATAGATACAACTAATAATGACATATACCAAGGTACATCAGTAATCAACAGCATCATAGCTAAGCCTACAATAATAGAGGCAATCACCATAGCAATACTGCCTTCCCATGTTTTACGATGATCTGCTAATGGTAAATTAATATGGTGATTACCAATTTTCTTTCCAACTAAAGCTGCACACGCATCTCCAACTCCCCACATTAAGATTCCAACCACTACAATGTACTGTAGACCACAAATTCCCCAGAATATCGCAACTAAAACAGCATCAGAAATAAATAAAAGCAATAGACTCTTTTTTATTTCTCCTTTCTTACGTTGAATGAAGAAATTACCATATCCTCTCCAATTCTCTAAAACGTGTAGGATAGGATATACAATTATCGCAAAGGAAAATAAAGTCGCTGATGCCACTTGCCAACTATCACTTACATAAACAATTACGATAGAAGACATAAATGCCACTATATGAAGTGCCTTACGGAATACTTCGCGAGGAACCTTACTAAATAACTTCACAATAATCAATAACATAACTGCAGGTATTAAGAACTTCAAGTAACTCTTAAAACACTCTAAAACACCTATTACAATTGCATACTCACTAAGTATATCCCAATAATTAAGTATTAACATAACTCCACCTAGTAGCGTTAATACTAAGCCTGTAACTAACCCAATAATGCGATTAGGGAAACGATTGGCATAGCGTGCCGAAACTAGCGAAGATACTGTCGCAAATACAATACAAATAACTAACACATCCCATCGCTCTAGAATAATTGCTGGATGTATAATCGCATGGGCAATAAAAGCAAATAGTGCAGTAAAGGTCATAATGAAGGTACTTGTACCTACGGCTGTTTTTAAGTTCATACCAAGAAACACAGTAAATACAACAAGCATCATCATTCCGCCACCAGTACCCACAAAACCAGTACCAAATCCTATTGTAAGACCAAAGAATAAGGAAATGAATACTTCCATTATTCCTAATTTTTCACCTTTATCAGCAGTATTCTTTCGTTCTGTTTCTGGACTAACTAAAAATCTAATACCAATAAAGAATGTCAAGAATAATGTGAAGCTACCTAATACTACATTCCCTGCTAGCCAAGCAGCAAAGCTACCAACTATACACATACTTAAGATACATATAAGCATAATTCGCCCGCGTTTAAGGTCGATATTTTTATTCTTCATATAAACAGAAGTGGTCACAGCTGAGCCTAATATATCTGAGGCTAATGCAATTGCAGTTGCTTGATATGCACCAGTTTCATTGGCAAACGATGGACAAAGAACGATTAATATTGGAACCATTACTGTAGCCGCTGATAGTCCTGCAAATCCAGTACCGACACCCGCGAGAATTGAAGCCAATACATACCAAACATATTCCATATCCATCATCCTTTCCTTTATTCCTATATAAAATTATAATGAACATTTTCAAAATTCTCAATGGACAATTTAAAATATATATCTATCACATATAAATCAATACTAACTGATCTCTTTAAATAATTCTCTCATCGCTTCGGGAATATCCAAAATATCCATTGCTTCATCAATACTTATATTTAATTTCATTGTTATTTTTCAAGTGCTCCCAATATCCTTTCTTCAACACCTTCAAATTTACCTTTCTCTACTCCTTTTTCAATTCCTTTCATGTATCCATGTCGTTCTGACTCAAATGCAATCTTATAGAATGTCATATAATCTTCATTCTTTTCACTTTCTCGTATCTCTACTAATTCCTGATGAATCTTTTTGATTAATTTTCATTTTGACGTATTCGCAATTTCATCAGTAGATTTATTTACGTAGCGAAAAAACTCTTTTAAATTATCGCTATCTCCTTTCATTCTATTATTAGTCTGAAATTTTAAAATGCCCAAAATAATTAAAAGTGCTAATCATAAAATTAGCACTCATTTTATTCATTCACAGTTTTATACGGAATACCTAATGTTGTAAATTCCTTTTCTAACTCATTAAAGAATGCGTCATGTAACCCATCATGACATACACTTACGATTAATTTATTATGAATAGAGATTACTCCACAATTTAATGGCGTACTATATCTTGGACTTAATGCTACTGTCATTTCTTCCACATAGTTTTGTACTGTTTCATCATCAAATCTCACATTACCTAGATTAGATACTGTAATGCATGATTTCTCTCCAATTAGTCCATACACAAATGATATCCCCATATTCTTAAGCCAAGTAGGGCATATACGTACAAATGGATTATTAATTAAATTAGAAAGCTTCGCTATCTCATGCCCCATGTGTTCTCGTGTATTTTGAATAATCATTTGTTCTCTAATTACTTCAAATATCTTTTCGTATGGTTCATTTTTATATGAATCTTTAAACAAGATTGATGCACATAGCGTAAAGTTACGTAATGTTGTGGAATTAAAGTGCTGTCTGATATTAATTGGTGATAATAAGCAAATGTTTCTTGTATCATTGCCTTTGAAACGATCTATCGCTTTATAGAAGATCGTAAGCAATAATTCATTAATTTTAGCTGATTTCATTGTAGCTGCATTCTTAATGTCTTTCACATCAGTAACGTATCTTCTCACATAAACAAGTGAATTCTTCTTTCTTCGTGGAAATTGATATGTATTAGGTAGATTTATTTTCTTAGCTTTCTTAAAGTCTTTCGCATTTACTTTCGCAAAGCTATCCTCTAGTTCATTTTCGCTGTATGTTGAAAACTCATCTACTGTTACTAATTCTCCATTACTCACAATACTAATATACTGTTTAATAAGTTCTTTAAAGAATGGTACAGCTCCTCCACCATCACTTACTGAATGAAATATTTCAATACTTATTGTCTTATCCTTATAAATAACACTAACTGCTTTATCGTAGATATTATTATAGTTTACATAGCTAAAGATATTCTTTGTATCTTCTTCGATTTGTAGTTCATCTAAGCTTTCTAAATAGTACCAAAACGTATCCTTAGCTAGCTTAGTATAAATCATTGGATAACGTTTAATCGTTTGATTAACTGCTTGTTGTAAGGCTACAGGATTTACTTGTTCTTTTAGGGTTGCGGAAAAACGAAACGTATTGAAGAAGCTTTCGCTCATAAGTGCAGTATGTAGAAAAGCAGAGTAATCTAGTAAACGTTTCATATTGTAACCTCCAAAATATATGTATTTACATTATATAGTATACACAATAATACTATTGTAACTTAAATCTTTTTATTTGTGTATTAAAACCTTAAAAACTTCACCTTTATGATGAAGTTTTATACTGCAACTTTGCTTTAATTAATGACGTCTAGTATTCTTTAAAACCTCTTCTTGCATCTTCAAATTATTTTGAATAATAGTTTCCTGCATTCGTAAGCTTCTTTCTACTGCTGCATTATGATTTACTTGCACTCTTTCTGGTTGTTTAGCTAATCGTGCCTTAGCCTCTTCAATCGTTTCATCACTTCTTCTAAAGAATGTATCAACGAATTTAGATTCAACATTCTTATATCCATTTACGAATGTGCTTTCTACCTTATTATATGTTCCTACTACACTATTTTCAATATTACTCATTTTATCTGCGAATTTCATTTTCTAATTCCTCCTATTTATCTTTACGTGTATATAGTAAGCTACATTTGTTTCGTAAATGTTTCTTAATTGTTTAAGAATTGTTAAAGGAGAAAAAAGGAACCTCTTACGAGATTCCTAATAATAATTATTTCTTAAGCATTGATTTTTCCCATACATCTAATGGTTCAATACCCATTAATTCAGCAGTTGTTGCAGCGATATTAGCTAATCCGAAATCACCTTCAGCTAATTCAACGTTCTTATCAACTACGAAGAATGGAACTTTATTTAAAGTATGAGAAGTCTTTGGTTTTAATGGAGACTCAGGAGTCTTTTGTTTTTCATACATTTCATCTGCATTACCATGGTCAGCAGTGATTAATACTAGGGCATTAACCTTTTCAGCTGCATCTAATACACGCTTTAAGTTTAAGTCTACTGCTTCTACACCAATACGAGTTGCAAGGAAGTCACCTGTATGACCAACCATATCACCATTTGGATAGTTAACACGTAAGAAGTCATATTCATTGCTTTCAATAGCTTCTACTAATAAATCAGTTACTTCACTAGCCTTCATCCAAGGACGTTCATTGAATGGAACTACATCAGATTTAACTTCAACCCATGTTTCCATGTTTTCATCAAATTTTTCACTTCTGTTACCATTCCAGAAATATGTAACGTGACCGAATTTTTGAGTTTCACTAATTGCATATTGCTTAACACCTTTAGAAATGAAATATTCAGTCATTGTATGTTGAATCTTAGGTGGGTTAACTAAGAAGTTTGTAGGGATCTTTAAGTCACCATCATATTGCAACATACCTGCATACATAACCTTAGGGAAACGTACACGATCAAATACATCAAAGTTTTCTTCATCAAATGCACGAGAGATTTCTAATGCACGGTCACCTCTGAAGTTGAAGTAGACTACGCTATCACCATCTTCGATAGTACCAACAGCCTTTCCATCTTCAGCAATTACGAAACCAGGTAGGTTTTGGTCAGAGCAACCAAGTTCATTACGATATGTTTCAACTGCTTCTTTAGCACTAGCAAATTGTCTACCTTCACCTAATACATGGATATCCCATCCACGTTTAACCATATCCCAGTCAGCTTCATAGCGGTCCATTGTAATTTGCATACGTCCACCACCACTAGCTACACGGCAATCAAATGAATCATCACGTAATTCACTTAATAATGCTTCAATTTGGTCTACATAAATTAAACCACTAGTTTCAGGTACATCACGTCCATCTAATAAGATATGTAAACGTACTTTCTTAATACCTTCTACTTTAGCTTGTTTAACCATTTCTTCTAAATGATGAATATGAGAGTGTACATTACCATCACTTAATAAACCTAAGAAATGCATTGTTCCATTGTCTTTACAATTACTTACTAAGCTCTTCCAAGTTTCACTTTCATAGATAGCCTTAGAATCAATTGATTCATTAACTAACTTAGCTCCTTGGCTATAAATTTGTCCACAACCAATAGCATTGTGTCCTACTTCAGAGTTACCCATATCTCCATCACTTGGTAAACCTACAGCCTCACCATGTGCTTTAATACCAATATTTGGGTATTCTGCAAATAACTTATCTAATGTAGGAGTGTATGCAGCTTTAACGGCATTACCAAATTCTTTGTCGCATAAACCGATACCATCCATTACTACTAATACGATAGGTCTTTTACTCATTTTTATTTCCTCCATTATTACTCTATTAATATATCACTTTTCGTGAATATTTGCACGTATTTTAGAACGAATTTATATATTCACATATAATTCACTATAAGTTACATAAAATCACACGTAACTTACCGAATATTTCCAAATTTATATATTATAATATTACCGTAATTAGAAAGAAGGTTTCTTATGCTTACATTAAATAAAAAAGAGATTATTAAAACACATAACTCAATGACATTTACAGTTATTAAGAATATATTAATGGGTCACAACATCAAATTTGAAGAAATTACTCGTAGTGAAATATCTACTATTAATAAGCTATATTCACATGAATATATTATTAACGTCAAAGGAAAAGACTATGCTAGAGCTAGTCAACTTGTCTTAGCAACACTAGCATAGTTGACTTTTTAAGCAAACTGTACTACTATATTAATACAGTAGTACAGAAAGGAGTATGGTATGTTTAAAATCAATCCTAATTCCAGTGTTCCTGTATATGAACAAATCGAACAAAACATCATTGAATACATAATACTGGGAATACTTAAACCACACGATGTATTACCGTCTGTAAGAAACGTAGCCAAAGAATTAGGTATTAATCCTAATACTGTTTCTAAAGCATATAGTGAACTAGACAATAAGAATATAACGTATTCTATTGCTGGTAAGGGCATTTATGTGAATGAAAATACCGAAATAATTAATACTTATTTAAGAAATTTAAAAGTAGAATTTAAAGATTTATATGAGAAACTAATTAAACTAGGATGCAGTAAAGAAGACTTATATAAATTACTTGAAGGAGGTGTAAACAATGATTGATATTCGTAATGTATCAAAAGCATTTGAAACAAAGCAAGTATTAAATGATCTATCACTTACTATTCATAGTGGTACAGTCCTTGGTTTAGTAGGACCCAATGGTAGTGGAAAGTCTACATTACTTCGATTAATTGCTGGTATCCTACATGCTGATGGAGGATTCCTTACCCTTGATGAACAACCAATATATGATAACGTGAATGCGAAAAGTAAAATATTCTTTGTAGCTGATGAACCATTTTTCTTTACTGGTGCAACGCTAAAGGATATGAAAGAATTCTACCAAATCTTCTACCCAAACTTCTCTGAAGAAGCATATCGTAAAGCATTATCAATCTTCAGTGTATCAGAGAACTCAAAGATTGCCAGTATGTCTAAGGGTATGAAGCGTCAAGTAACACTTATTCTTGCACTTGCTAGTGGTACTGAATATTTACTACTAGATGAAGCCTTTGATGGATTAGATCCAATGATGCGTTTAAATCTAAAACGTATTATTGCTGATGAAATTGATAGTCGTAAACTAACTGTCATTATCTCAAGTCATAACTTGCGTGAGCTTGAAGATATTTGCGATACTATTGGATTCTTAAGCGATGGAAATGTAGTGACTACTGGTAGTGTTGATGAATTGAAGCATAGCCTTCATAAAGTACAATTCTCAGTACAAGCAAATATTGAAGATATCATATCTAAACTAGATATTGTTCATAAAGCTTCTACTGGTTCAATCACTACAATAGTTATGCGTAATAGTATAGATGAGTTAAAAGTATTATTAGAGCCTTATAATCCTGCGATATTTGAAGAAATACCTTTAAAACTAGAAGAAATCTTTGTTTACGAAATGGAAGCGAAAGGATATGGAACTTATGAAGACTGAATTTAAATATTTCCAATTCTTACTAAAACAAAATAAACGCATGATTGGCTTATATTCTTTAATACTATTAGCTACATTCCCATTACTATTATATTTCTTAAACTCTTATGCATATTATGCCTTCTATACATATGCCTTAGTAGGGCAATGCTTAAATTTAGTTGTTGCTTTACTAGCATCAGTTATTATTCCATTAAGTATTTTTAAATATACTTCCAGTAAGAAGAGTTTAGATGTATATGATGCACTACCTCTACAAAAAGAGACAATGTTCCGTGTTAATTATGTAGTAGGATTATTAATACTACTAATACCATTCATTATTTCCTGGTTGATTGGAATTATATATGTATCCAGTGTATGGCCTACAGTATTAAATGTAGTGGGTTCTTCCTCCTATTTGAGTGAAGCAGAATTCTTCATTCTATCTACTCAATTCAAACATTTAATAGAAATAATTGTACCACTTGCACTATGTTACACAATGACAGTACAAGTGAAACAAAATACTGGCTCTATTGTTGATGCTGCTATTTATACAGTAATTATACATGTGATACCTATGTTAGCTTATTGGGCATTCTATGCTTACTGCAATACAACTATCTTAGGCTTTGCCGATGAATGGTCATATGAAGTATTCCAACTGTTAGCACCATTAGTTGCACCATTTAAGATTATCTTTACTGAAAATACATCATTTGTATCGCTACCAAGAATGGGATACTATGCTGTATGTACTTTAATTTTATTCATTGGTTCTTCACATCTATATGTAAGCCACAAATCAGAACGATGTGAACAACCATTTACTACTAAGTATTTCTTCCCTGTGGTAAGTAATGTCGCAACTATTATTTTATTAATACTATTATTCAGCGCTATGAATGCTGATGTATTCTCATTAATGCGTGGCAATATTCGCGTAGTATATCCGATTTTATTAAGCTTGATAGTTTATCTATTATTAGATGTGATTGCACATCGAGGATTTAAAAATGTATATAGAGCTTCTATAAAATATTTAATTATTGCTTCTATCTCAATCGCATTATTAGCACCAATTGAATTCACTAATGGATTTGGTTATGTGACACGTATTCCAGATGCCAGTGAAATTGAAAGTATCGAGATAAAGGTTCCTTATTATATTAATGAGTTACATGGTATCACTAGTGGCACTCAATTAACTATTGAAACTGAAGAAAACATTCAAAAGATTGTAGATTATCATAAGTATTTACTTGATAGATATGCAGAGTATGATTATCACGATGATTTAGTAGTTTATGATGAAGCAATTAATGACTATCCATATGATATTTATGCCACTCTTAATTTCCCAATAACTATCAAATACCATACCGAAGATAAGACTATTATACGTGAATATCGACGTGTTCCTATGAAATGGACTAAAGCATTATTAGAGCTTGAAAACAATGAAGATTTAATTAATGCGAAGCTTATTCCTTCAGGAATCACCAAATACTTTGGTAATCCAGAATACCGTATCATTTGTACGTATATGGAATATTCCAATATGTATAATGAGGCATTCGTATTAGATGAAAGTAAGTATGAAGCAACATTTGATGCGCAAACATTCTTTGAAGCTTATCGCAAAGACTTAGAAAATCACAAAGATAAATATAGTTACGAATGTACTGAAGCTCCATATATGAGATTATATCTTCGTTTTGAAGCCATAGTTAGTGATACTTTACTTGAATCAAGCGAAGATCCTATTCATACAGCCGCTTTAGATGGTAGATATTACCCAATCGAGAAAACATATACTAATACTATCGCATATTTAGATTCACTTGGTATTAAACCAGAGAAGACATTTAGTGAAAAAGATATCGACAATGTTTATTTAATTCGTTCTACTGATGCTAACCCATCATTATTCTTCTATTCAAACTATCCATTAGATGATTTTTCTCGCTTTGATTTAAATATTGAGTACTTTGAATTAACTTATGATGATATATTATTATTAGAACCGTACATGCGAAGTCATACGTACTATGATGAAAGTGGTTATATCTTATGCATCGATAAAGATGAATATAGTGAGGATTTCTATATTATCAGTAGTGAGCATAAAGATATAATAGAAAGTATTATCAAAGATAAGCAATCAACGAATACCACATCTAATGATTTCTTGGAATCACTATATGTAAACACGAAATATTAAAAATAGAAAGAAGGGGTAACGTGGATATCTGGAATAAAATAACTAGCTTTGAATTCTGGTTACAAATCATTGAAAGTATCAAAGACTTAGGTCCTGTAGCTCCTATCTTCCTTACCTTTATTGAATCACTAATTCCAGCCTTACCATTAATTATGATTGTATCATTTAATGTGAGTATATATGGTACATGGTTAGGCTATATATATTCTTGGATAGGATCATTTATTGGTAGTGTACTAGTATTCAGTATATTTAGACTTGTTGTGAAGAAGCATTTAGTTCCATTCATACAGAAACACCAAAAGCTAAATCAATTAGCTAACTATATTTCAGTAAAGGGCTATAATGTACTATTTTTATTAACATGCTTACCATTTACACCCTCATCACTAATTAATATAGTGTATGGCCTATCGGATATTGATTCCAACTTCTTCATTCCAACCATCGCTTTATCCAAAGCTATTATGATTGGATATCTAGCATTCTTTGGATATTCTTTGTCTCAAATTCTAAAGAATCCTGTATGGATTATCTTATCAATAATCTCAATGATTATCTTGTACTTCATATCTAAGAAGCTATCTAAACGCCATTTAGGTGAGTAAAAAGACGATTTTTCTTAAATCGTCTTTTCTTTATTAACGCTTTCATCCATTTTTCACTATAAATTTTAATTGTTTTCTATTATACTATATGTGTTGAGCAAATAGGAGGAATTACTATGCGCGAATTATTTTATTATAAAGAAGGATTAGCATTAATCAATTATACAAAGTTTTATCCAACTACTAGTGATGAAATCTTGTCAAGTGATGCAATGAAAGACTTAATTAAAGTCTATATTAGAAGTATTGAAAATAAAAACAAAGAACTATATAAGTATTTAGTTCCAGAAGGTAAACTAGAACCTGCTGTGAAAGAAATTATTCATTTAGGAAAAGCACTTTGTATTTTCCGTTTAAATGAAATAGATTCACCTTACTTAAAAACAGATAAAGATATTGCTCTTTTCCAACATTTTGTTGAGGAATTATATAATTTCTGGCGTCATACTAGTCGTTATGCACTAGTTTCTACTCGTACTTCAACGGGACTTCAATTAGCAAACTTTATTGAAGCTGATCAACGCTTTAATCAATCAATTCTTGAAGTATACCGTACAATCGAAGAAAAGCTTCAAGGAAAGAAAAATCGTATTTATCGTCAATTAAACGCAGGTACTAATGCCTGTATCGTTACTCGTGAAGTTGATTGGGCAATACCTAATGGATATGAAACTTTAAAAGGAATTCCATTTATTGATTCATTGATGATGCGTACACCCTTAATTCTTCACACAAAGTGCAATAAACGTTACGGTAGCTTTGAAGAAGTATATGATAATCCATTTAAAACTTTAGATTTAAATCGTAATCAATGGTTATGCTTCCCAGCTAAGATTGGTAACTTAATCGCATTTATTTACTTTAACCGTGACTTTATCTCTTCTGGTATTTCATTAGGTAACTTATTTGAAATGGCTACTACTGAAGAATATGCAGGTAGAAGACCGGATTTAATCTGTTTATTTGGTGTAGAAGATGGAAAACAAGATACTACTTTCTATTATGATGAAAATACTAATATGTATATTGGTTACTTATCGTATGATCAAAAGATTGAGTATTTTGGTTACATGAAGAAGATTGCCTTAACACTTCATAACCTTGAAAAGATGAGTCAAGGAGCATTACCAATCCATGGTTCAATGGTTGATATTACATTAAAGAATGGTACTAAGAAAGGTGTTATGTTCATCGGTGATAGTGGTGCTGGTAAGAGTGAGACAATTGAAGCATTACGTTTAGTTGGCGAAGACTATATCGAACAAATGGATATTGTATTTGATGACATGGGATCATTAACTGTTACTGACGAGAAAATCTATGCACAAGGAACAGAAACTGGTGCATTCGTACGTTTAGATGACTTAGAAAAAGGTACAGCATACCGTGATATGGACCGTTCAATCTTCATGAATCCTGAAAACAATAATGCACGTGTTATTATCCCTGCCACTACTTATGAAAACGTTATTAGAGAACATAAAGTTGATATGATAATGTATGCTAATAACTATGACGATAAATATGGGCTAGGGCGTTTCGATAACTTGGCAGAAGCTAAGAGAACATTCGTTGAAGGGAAACGTTGTGCATTAGGAACAACACATGAATCTGGTATCACAACAACATACTTTGCGAATCCATTCGGGCCAATGCAAAAGCAAGATATTTGCGACAAGCTATTAGACACTGCATTCAACCGTTTATTTGAAGAAGATATCTTTGTCGGCGAAATCTATACACGTTTAGGTGTTAAAGATGATTCAAAAGATGGTATTAAACAAGCAGCTACTGCATTATTAGAATTATTAACTAAGCAATAAGAAAAAGCGTCATTCATTAGTGAATGGCGCCTATTTTCTGTAATCCTCAATAATAAATACATAATACAAGTCATCATTGTATGCTGTATGAACTAAATGTCCATAATCTTTAACATATCGAATTTCTCCATCTTTGCGAATAATACGATATTCTACATAATCCATTTCATTATGTGAGTTAGCTATTTGCTCTTCAATTTCTTTTTCAACTCTTTCATAATCAGCTGGATGTACGATACCTTTAAATGAGTTTTGTGTTAACTCAACAAACTCATCAATTGTTGTACAGCCAAACATATTAATCGCAGCCTCATTGATTTCAATGATACGCTCACCTTCGGTCGCTGAGTAAATAAAGAATCCACCTGGCATTCTAGATAGAATATTTTGCACATTCATTTCCTCTTGTCCTGTGCTACGAATTAATCTTGGTTTATTCCCACTCCAACTGTAACTTATTAGATGTAAGAACTCATCAAATTCTACTGGTTTAGAATAGAAATAACCTTGATGATAATTGGCTGAATAAAGATGTGCGAAATTACGAATATCTTCATTCTCAATACCTTCTAAACAAGTATTGATACCTAATCTTGATGCACATTCAATAGCAGTATCAACAATTACTTGTGATGTCTTATTACTTAAAATATTGCGCATAAAACCTTGGTCAATCTTTAAGGAGTCCAATGGTAATTCACATACTAGGTTTAAGCCAGATGTTCCTGTACCAAAGTCATCTAACGCAATCTTAATTCCTTTAGATTTGAAGAAGCCTAATTCTTCCTTCAAGAACTCTACATTTAAATTACGGCAACGTTCAGTTAATTCTAATTGTAGATTTTGCTTAGGGAAATCTAATTCTTCTAATATTTCAATCACATCATTTTTAAATCCATGATGTTCTAATTGTGTATAAGAAATATTTACATTAATAAAGAATGATGGTATGTTTTGCATCACAACCTTAGCATCCATTAATGCCTTTCTTAATATCCATAGACCCAATTCATAAAATGATGGATGATTTTCTAAATAAGGAATAAAACGATATGGACCAACATTACCGTACTCATTATTACGCCAACGAATTAATGCTTCTGCACCAATTACAGTACCATTAATTGTACTCACTAGTGGTTGGTAAACTAGATAGAAGCCTTCACAGCCATTAAAGATAGATTGCTTAACAACTTCTAGCAAGCCTAAGTTTTCCATATTATCTGTAGTGGCTTTTTCATTGAAGATTACCATTTCATTGTTTCTGTCTTCCTTTGACTTTTCAAGTACAGACATTAAGTATGAAATATATGCTTGGCAATCACTTTCAACATTACCAGATATAACAGCACCACCATTGATATCTAAACTAATTACTTGTCCATCTAATGGGAAATGATGCACTAAGTTTTTGATACTAGTGTATTTTTGTTGTATTAAATCTATATCATGCCCTTTCAAGAAAAACGCAAACTTAGTGCCTTCAAGTCTAAATGGTTTGCCAATTCCTTTGAAAATGCTCTTAAAACATGCTCCTAATTCAAACAATAGTTTATTACCAAAGTCTACACCATACACTGAGTTAATAGTATGGAAATGTACTATTTCGATAGCCATGATAGTAAACTCTTCTTTTTTACTGATAGCTGTATTAACGGAACTAATTAGTTCATAGAATGTACTTAAATTTGTAACTGCATCATAATTAATAATTGAATTCATTACTGTAATTGTTCCTACGAACGCATTCTTCTCATTCATCTTACGTCCTCTACTAGTACAATTAACATATGTATCATTACTATTTTTAATTCTGAAATTTAAGAAGAACGTATTTTTTTCTTTATTTAAAACAGCATTCATCTCTTCCCAAAAACGTTCTAAATCATTCGGATGAATTAGTGCTTCCCAACACCCTTTAACGCCCTTCATGTATATATCTTCTAAGCCGAAGTAGTCTACAGCAAGTTGTGTCCATCTAATCATATCTTCTTCTAAATTCCAAATAAAAATATATTTGGCACTTGCAGTTTCATCAATCACTTCAAATATATCGTTTGTATAATCATTCGACATCATAATGAACACCTCCTGCATTTAAATTATAGCATAATTTTCCAATGTGTCGATTAATATGGCTTTACTTAATGCTTACAAAATATGAAAAAACCGATGTTTCCATCGGTTTAATTGCAAATAATTTATCTACCTGCAGCTTGCTGACGACTAATACGATCAGCTTGCGCAAATGTCATACGCAATTCTTCAATCATTGGATAGATTGTATCAATATAACTTGCATCCTTCTTTAAATTACTTTGAATAATTTGTTCATCGAAATATGTATAAAGTTTTCTTAAATCTTCTGATATTGGATATTGCATATTCAATGTATTATTTAAATATCTAACAATTTTTTGACTTTTCATAAGCATTTCATTAGCTTCTGCGATATCCTTATTTTCAATCGCAATCTTAGCTTTACTTAAGTCTAATAAACATCCATCATATAAAGAAACTAATAATTCTCCTGGTGTTTTTGTTAATGTTGTTTTTTGTTGAATATTAGCATATGGATTGTATCCCATTTCTATACCTCGTTTCTAAATAATACTAGTAGTATCCACCGCTCATTGATGCAAAGTAACTACTTACTGAGTTTCCATTACTAATCAATTTTTCTAATGAAGTGAATTTCTTCCAATATCTTGATCTTTCAGAATCATATTTATCTTGTAGACGTTCTAAGTATTCTTTTAAACTCTTTATTTCTTTAGCAATTGAGTTTCCTGTATCTGAATCAGATGCTGTATTTTCATAACCTGCTTTCTTTACTAAAATACCTGCACTTGCTGAAGATGTTTTCGCATAACGATCAAGCATTAAATTGATATTTCCAGCTAAGCCATTAGATGCAGCTGCTTTTTTGTTACCACTAGCATCAGTAGCAATTTCACCATTACCAACGAATAGATTTTTAACACCTTCTAAATTTGTTTTACACATTTCTTTAACTTTGTTTTCATCAACTTTTAATGTGCCATCAGTATTTGTTGTAATACCGATATCATAAAGTGCTAAACCACCTTCATCTTTTAGATATAAAACTGAACGGAAGTTTGACAACATACCACGTAATGTTGCATCACCACGTAATAAACCAGTTTTTGCTTTGGCTTCCCACTTTTCAATTTCTTCTTCAGACATTTCTTTCTTTTGAGCTTCTGTTAATGCAGGATAGTCAGCATAATCAGCAGACTCAGTAGTTTTCTTAATAACTGAAGTAATCATTTCGTTGTAAGCTTTAACAAAATCTGTAATGCCCTTAACGATATCATCTGTATTACTCTTACCAGTTACTTTGGCAGCTTCTGTTGTTGTTGAATTTAATGTAACTAATACACCTTCAACATCAAATGAGTTAGTGTTACGTTCAACCTCTAATCCATTGATTTCTAAAATTGCATTATCACCAACTGTTTTTTTATAGCCTGCATTGCCTGCTTCACCAAAGACTGATTTTAAGAAGTTAGAACCTTCTAAATCTTCTAATTCAATATCAACCCCAGCACCTGTAGTTTTTGAAGTTAATGTGAATCTATCATTTAGTGAATCATATGCCATGGTAACGTCAGCATTACTAGCATTAATCTTTTGCATAATTGCAGTGATAGATGTATCTGATTCAAATTCGAATTCTTCTCCATTAATTGAGAATTTATAATATCCCACATCTACTTCTTTTGTTTCTGTAGTTGTAGTACCATCATCATTTGTTGTTGTAACTTCTTGAGTTTCTTTTCTAATTGCTGCTGTTAATCCATTAATATTTTGAGATGCTGCACTTAATCCAAGTTGAATCTTGTTTGAATTAGTATTTTCAGTTGCACCTAAGAATGCTTTAAGTTCAGTATTATTAGCAGTTACTGAAACTTTACGATTATTAGAAATAGTAACTAGTGCATTCCCTTCAGCATCAGTTTTGATTTTACCATCATCATCTCTTTGATAATCGTAAGTAACGAATTCTAACTTTTTATTAGCTTCATCATATACTGCTTTAACGTTATCACCAAACTTAGCTTTTAAATCCTCGTTTAAATTTGTAACAACGTCATTAACATTATCACCCTCTAGAACGAAATCTTTACTAACACCATCAAGTGATAATGAAATTTTCTTGTTATCTTTAGGAACTTCAGCCCATTTATCTGGATTAATATTAAATACTAAGTTACCACTTACGTTTGTTTTTCCCATTAATTTACTAGCTGTTGCTAATTGCTTAACACTATTGATTGTGAATGAAACATCAGCATTTGCAGTTGAATTAGTTACCGAAATGGCACTATTAGTACTATTTAGTGTTAATTGGTCAAAGAATGCTGCAGTACGTAAGTTTGTTGTTCCAGAACTAAAACTAAAATATGAGTTTTGTAAATTCAATAATGACTTAGTAATGTCACGATATTGAGATTGCTTCCATTCTAATACTTGAATCTTTTGGTTTTGTGCATCAATTCTATTTTGTGTCCCAACAAGCATCGCCTGAACCATTGATTCAGTATCTAAACCAGATGCTAGACCACTTAATCCATGTGCTGAATAAGCACTAGTACTTGTACTAGTTGTTGTAGATGATACATTTGCCATAAAATAACCTCCTTATATCTTGCGATTACCACTACTGATTAATGAACCTGTAGGTATCATTTGTTGATCCATCGCATTTAAGTATTTTACCACTTTTCCACTTTGATTGTTTTGTTTAATATCTCCAAGTAATTCTTTCTTTAATTGAAGTAATTTCAAATCAAGATTCTCTTGAAACGATTGTAATTTTGAAACAATCATAAATAATTGTTGAGCTTTGTCAAATATTGGAAGATATTTTTCATTAACTTCTGAACGATTATCTAAATTCGATATTGCTCTACTAATACTATCGGCATCAGATTCATTTTCATAAATACTTTTTATCATTTTGTCAATACTTTGCATCTCAGCTATTAATTTCATTCTCTCTTCATCTAAAACTAACAATTCTTCTATTTCATTACTAATCATTTGTTCCGAAATCTTCTCGAACTTTTTTAATAATTCTTCTTTCTGACATAATAATTTCAAGATTTCTTCTACCATATTATTTCTCCTTCTTTAAAGGAACATTCTTCATTAATGATTTCATTGCATTAGGATTAATCGATACTACTGCAGCCTTATTTACATCAGTAACTGAATCAATTAATTCCTTACGTAAAATCTTCACAGATTTTGGAGCTTCAATCGCAATCTTAACTCCATCTTTACCTATTTCTTTTATTGTAATCACTGTCTTATCATCTAAAACAATTGATTCACCTATTTTTCGAGCTAAAACTAACATTGTTCCACCTCCCTAAATAACGGGAAGCGAAGGTCATAGTCCTTATCAAGAATTTCTTGACAAGCAAGTTTAGTTTCAGTATTTAGTAATACTGGACTTTTTAAATTGACAGTTGCGTCTTGCAAACTATCTCTGATGTTTGCCATTGTTAAGAAAATGACATCTTCCTTATTTTCAACTTTTAATAAATTCTTAATTTCTTCAGACAATTCCTCATCATAACCATATCCAAATTCAACAATGTTGATAAGAATAAAACATACATTTTCATTTTCAATAGATTGTAACCATACAATACTATTTCCAATTTCATCATCTGTAAGAATTACATATTTTGTTAATGTATCAAATCCATAGATTGGACGTGTGAACGTGATAATGGCACTTTCATCCATTTCTAATTCACCGAAATCTCTAGTCTTTATAATCATGGTATTTCCTCCTTATAAATTAGGGATTAACCTCCGTTAATCCCTTGTTTTTTTATTCTTTATCCTCGTAATTTGGATCTGATGAAGGTGGTACATATAAAGGTCCACCTAAATATTCAATCTTAATAGTTGGATATTGTTCAACCTCAAATGAGATTTGTCTTGGAACATATTTAAGTTCAGTATCAGGTTCTTCAACTGGATTAAATTTAAATTCTAAGTCAAGATTTAATGTTGAAGGTTCCCATTTAATTTCATCACTAGTGTTAGGAACATATGCTACTGTATTTGAATTTGAACTAGTAACATAATTTTGTTTTACTGTAGAGGCAGGCTGAACACTTTCAGTATTCAACTGACTTTGAGAATTAGCAATACGCATATTAACAACATTATTAATTGTCGCAAACTCAACTGGAATAGACGTAGAGATAGTCTGTGGTTGATATGAATCTACTCTATTGGCAGCCTCTACTTGTTGTTGTGTTGGTTTGTACGTACTTGTTGAAGTCTTTAATTGTTGTTGTGCTTCTAACGCTTGTACTCTTTGTTGACGTTGAATCTCGTGCTTAATCGCATCCTTACGTTCTACTTCTTCATAATGGCCGTGTTCAACGTTTACCGCAATTTTAATTGGTGTAGTCGTGATTTTTAATAGTTGGCTCATCATTAATCCCTCCTAACGCTCTATGTTAGATTTTAAATAAAACTGAAAATTGATTTTGGCAATATCTTAGAGCCCATTTGAATACTAATTTGATATGCCATGTAATATGTTTGAGAAACTATTGCTTCCTCTGCATAATCTACTGCTTCTAAATCATTTTGACGTTCTGTTAATGCAGCAACTTCATTTTCGATTCTAGACTTACAATCATCTAAGAACTTTGAAGTATTACCTACATTCGTTAAGTTAACTACGAAATCCTTATATCTTTTATCTAAGAAGCCTTCAATTTTTCCCATTGCTTCTCGATCTCCAGTACGAATTGTATCTGCAACTTGTTGAAGTAATGAAATAACATTATTTGAATATGTAGTCCCATCTACGTTAGTAGTGCCATATCCTAAACATTCCAGTGCTGAAACTGAGTTTGCTGTTACGCTTGCTGTATTTAGTTCATCACCTTCAAATGTCATACCTGCACCAATATCCGCATACACATCAGTTTCATGATCTAAACGATCTGTTATCTCATTTACATTAGTTCCATCTCTAAAGAATAGTTCACCCTTTTCACTTAATGTGAAAGGTGGTTCGTTGACATTAGTAGCAAATACATAAACACCAGTATTAGAATTATTGATTGCTTGCATGCAGTTATTAACAAGGTCATCTATTTCTCTAGCTAATACTTTGTATTCTTCCTCACTAGCTGTCCCTTGAGCTTGAACTAATCTTTCTTGAACAGTTTGAATATATTCATTTATATCGCGTAAACCATCTTCAGCAGATTCAATTCTATCTGATAAATCCTCAATATTTTCAATATATTGTTCATCTCTTGACAAGGCTTTACGTACTTTATAAGTACGTGCAGCACCTGATACATTTTCAGAAACCTTTAAAAAGCTTCTACCTGTATTCATTTTATTAATTGAAGTATTATAGGCCGAAAGGTTTTTGTTGTAGCCTGAAAGATATGTACGATTAATTGCTTTTTGCGTTACTCTTGTCATGTTATGCTACCTCCTATCTACCTACTAATCCAGTACCATTAATTAGTTTTTCTAGCACTTCGTCCATCGCTGTCATTACACGAGCCATTGCACTATATGCCTTTTCATACATAATTAAGTTAGCACCTTCTTCATCATATGATACACCACTAATTTCATCGCGTGAGTTATCTAAATCAGTTGTGATGATTTGACATGCATCATATCTAGATTTTGCGAAGACAATATCTTCCCCCACATCTGTATTTAAAGTTTCAATAAACTCTTCTAGACTTCCTTGGAAATTATCAATCTTCAAGTCGCCTTCCATCTTACTGATTAATTGTAAGAAGGATGTATTTTGGTTAGTACCTTCAGGTCTATCATTAATAATATAAGATTCATTTGCTCTCCAAATATCAGAAATTGTGATATTACCTGCTGTAATTGTATCAGTACCATCATTAGTTTGAATTAATGTTTTATACTGAACAACAGGATCTCCATTAGCATCTAAAATCTGATTACCATCTTCATCAAGCTTATACTCTTGAATAGTGTTATTCATTACACCAGCAAAATGTACTGCAAAGTCATCCATACGATGAATATAGTATTGGATACCTTTAGTTACTGAGCTATCACCATTAATGTAATCAGTATTAGCTTTAATTGATCCACCACTAAATGAAGCTTGTTCACCAGATGATTTATAAATTACATCAATAGTAGAATTGTTGTGTTCATTTAATTGAAGTTTGTCACACCAAGCACCCTCAACAACTGTGTGTCCATTAATCTTAATTGTTACTGTAGTATCATCTTCCCAAGTAACATCAATATTTGCGTATTCTGATAATTCATCAATTAAATAATTTAATTGGTCATTTAATTCATTTGATGAATATACATTACTTAATTCATTATTACTTTCTAATAATAACGCTTTATTAATAGTTGCAATCTTATCTAAACATGTATTTGCACTATCAATAATTACACTTGTATCATAAATTTGTTGTTCAGCTACATCACGTAATGACTTATCAAATTGTTGTAGAATTAATGATACATTATTGACAGCTGATTTTGCTGTTGCAGCATAAACTGAGTCATTAGGATTTAAGCTAAGATTTTGAATTGCGTCCATAGCTTCTTGGTAAACTGTTAATAACCCATCACTCGAAATTTCATCAATTGCATTTTGTACACCTGTAAGAATACTTACTTGTTGTTCGTAATATCCTGTATTTGAGTTGGAATCACGGAAACGAACATCCAAGAATTTATTACGAATCTGTGCGATACCATCCACTTGCGAACCTTGCCCAGCATTATCAATTGATCCTGTAGGATAACGATAACTTCCTGACATATTTACACTTGAGATATCAACACGTTGTCTAGTATATCCTGGTGTATTAATATTAGCTACGTTGTTAGATGTGATATCTAAGCCTTTTTGGCTTACAGCTAAGCCACGCTTAGATACCTCTATACCTAAAAAAGTTGATCTAACTGCCATAGTTAGCTCCTTTCTAGAACTTTTCTTTTATAATTTGTTCTTGATTTTCAAATTTTTGTTTTGTTTTTGAATATGTTGAACTTTCCTTTGATACTGTTTCAAATAACGCAATTTGTCCTTTTGCTAATTCCATAGCCTTTTGGTTATAGAATTTAATATCATGAACAGTTGTACTAACTTTACGATAAAGTTCATTAACTTCCTTCTTATCATCAAAAGTAGCGATGATTTCTTTAAAAGTCATATTTTCATATCCCAATACTTTTTGAAGTTCAATTCTTTTAGTTTCAATATTCGCAATCTTTAATTCATTTGCTTGTTGCTTTGCGATAGATGCATTGATTTTATTAATATCAAAAGTAGTGAAGTTTTTTAACTTTTCCTTTTCATCTACTAACACACCTTCAAAAAGCTCTAAATATTCCTTTAAGAACTCCTTCATCTTGCATTGATTTTCAGTCATATTACTAAGCTTCCCATGTATGAGAGATTAAAGCATCTGCTAATGCTTCATCAGATACACGGTACTCTCCATTTTGAATCTTTTGTTTTAAAGCATTTAATTTAGCCGCACTATAATTTGCTTCAACATCTTCACAGATATTTTTAGATACTTTGCTTGCAAAGTTTGCATTCTTAGCCTGTTGCGACATTGATACAACGTCAGTGTTCTCAAAAACACTATCTTGTTTCTTAACTGATAGTTCTTCCTTGATTCTTAATGTTGTTTTATATGCTTTATTCACTGTACTATTTGTGATTTTCATATGTGTCACCTCTTTACTCTCATTGGCATCTTAAAGAATGCTTCATATATGTAATCGGCTATTCCATTGACAACTTAAGTCAATTTCATAAAAATTTAAATACTTTTTTGATTTGATGTTATCAAAAATAAACGCACTGAAAATATCCCCAAATTATCAGTAATTTTAAATATTATATATACGCCCATATATAATATCGCCATTACACTTTGCTCCAACATAATTCGGTGATATTTTTCAATAACTATATATCTTAACTAATAGTGAGATTAGTAAAGATTCCTCAAATCACTCTCTTCCTGTACTCTAAACAAATACATTCCAAGAGTCACTAATTCATCGAGTTGGTCGTGTTCATAAAACTTCATTCCATAACGATTCTTTCCGTTTACTGAATCAGGCTTTCTTAGTATTACTCCTTTTAATGAAACAATACTATCATTTCCAACCTCGACATTTAAACTCAATTCTCTTCCGATAGGAAGTTGTAGAGTACTTTCAATCAACGCCCCACCTAACGATATATCAATAACCTTAGTGTTAAATTGCATATTTATCATACCGCTTTTATCAACTAAGTTCAATTTCTCATCTCGCATTAAATTCACTCTATAATACTCTCTTTGATTGTTTTCAGATATTAATTCAACATTTGTAATTTTGATATCACCACGCTTACCGATGCTTAGCTTTCCCATAAGTGTTAGGCTAGTCAGCGATGCATGACTTACATCTACCTTTACAAGCATATCTTCATACTTCTCAACATTACGCAAAGATTCCGTCGTAGAAATCCAAAGATATTCTGCATATGTACGATATATTTTACCAATCGCAATTTTTTCATTTTCAAAACTTTTAATTTCGCAGCTAGCACCTTCGTACTTGTAGTTAATTACAAACATTCTATCACTCCTAGTGGCGTGGATTTGCCTTTACAACCATAATTGCTGATACTAATGCAGGGATTACATCTGCTGAATTAGCATCAACTATTTCATCAAGTTGATCTTCATCAACTACTACATATTTCGCAGGTAATTTATTTAATGTTATAGCAGCAACGTCCTTCATACAACGATCGCATTTACAACATTTAAACTTCGCAAATGCTTCGTTTATTCTACGATTAACTGCATATTCTGTAACATTAATCAATAACGTTTGTTTTTCAGGCTTCACAATATGAATACCTGCAGTAGAATACACTTTCTTTTCTTTAGGTGCTTCCACTGTTCTAGCTGCTGCCTCATTTAAAGTTTTATTGGCTTCAGCTAATAAATCAATTTCTTCCTCATTAATTCCATCGGCTTCTAATTCTTTTTTTCTAGCCCCAGATGGCATTATTTTAGAATACATCGATTCTTTATCAAAATCACACTTTGTTTTCGCTTTTGTTGCCATTAACTACATTCCTTTCTCACGCATCTCAGTGATTAAACTAATATAATCTCTTACAATACCATTCTTAGGATCATATGAAGTTATATCTTGTTGAGATGCTTGTGCTTCTGTAACGCCAATACTATTTCTAATTGTTGTTTTAAACATTGGAATATTTAAGTCTTGGAATACTAACTCAGCAGCACCTTTAACCTCTTTGTTTAATAAAATACGTTTATTAAATTTATTTACTAAAACTCCACCAATTTGTAAATCTTCATTAACTAGTTCTTTAACTTTCGCAATCGATTCAACTAATTGAGTAATTCCTTGTACACTGAAGATATCGCACACCATTGGTATTATAACGTGCGTTGATGCCGCAAGGGCATTAACAGTTAAGATTGATAATGCTGGTGGTGTATCAATTAATATATAATCATAGAATCCTTTAATACTATTAATTACATTCTTTAATAAGTATTCACGTCCAGCACTAGTGAACTCTAATTCAATACCACTTAATAAAATATTACTTGGTATTACATCAACTGTTGCCGTATGTTGAATTGCGAATTGAGGACGAATTTCCCCACGTAATACATCATAAATTGTTGCGTTAATTACATTATCTGCCCCTAAACAGAAACTCAAGTTTCCTTGTGGGTCCATATCAATTACTAATACTTTATATCCACGACGTTTCAACACTACAGATAATGATGAAGTCGTTGTTGTTTTACCTACTCCGCCTTTTTGATTTGTGATTGTGATTATCTTTGTCATATGGCGCCTCCCTAAATCATAATATGTCAATAATAATAATACTATAAATTGTTAACTTTTTCATCATTTATGACGAAATATTTTTAATTAATTCACAATATCATTAGCTTTAGTATATATTTGTACCATAATACAGAAAAAGACGGTTCAATTACTCAAACCATCTTTATTTTTGAACTTTCTCAGCTCTCTTTAATATTTCTGCATAAATTGCTGCGACCACTTGATATAGCTCTGGTTGAATCGGACTTCCTACATCTAACATACATAACATACTAGCTGTACTATCATCACGATAAATCGGAATGCCTTTTTCTTCACCAATATTAATAATCTTCTCAGCTATTGCACCATACCCACTAGCTATTACTAATGGAGCTGCATCTTGCTTAGGATTATACTTTAAGGCAACTGCCTTTTTAGGACTAGACTGTGACATTAATTCCCGTTCTCCTTATAGGTAATGTTTTAAACACTTCCATCAATGATCGTGGAGCAGCTAGTGGTCGTACTTCAACCTTATCAAATGTATATGATGTTTTCGCTATCGCTTGTATCACATCATAACTCATATCTTTAAACACTTCATAATAATCATTAGGAACATAGACATAAGCACTCATTTTGTTCTTATTAATCATTATTTCTGTTTCAAAACGTCCTAATCTATCAATATCAAATGCTACTAGCACTTGTGTTAAGTCACTCTTACTTCCTTTATTGCCGTTTTCATCTTCATCACCTTCACATAGTGGATCTACCCACACTTCCGCAAAAGCTCTCATATTCATGTATTCCACTGGAATTACATAATGAAGAAGTGGTGTGAAGTTAGTAGGAGAAGACAGTAAACTATATACAATCTTTTCAATCTTTTCACTATTTAAATTAGTTAACGTAGAATTCTCCACTTGTTTCTCAATCAATTTACATAGTGTTGTCATTACTTTAGAAGTACTTTCTTTGCCTTCTTTATTACTCATGGCAATAACTTCTTTATAAACCATATCTCTAAATTCAATCATATCTTTCTCATCTAAAAGATATTTAAACATATTTTCAGTAGCTTTTTCTAAGCCCTCAGTAGTCTCCATAAAACGTGAGAAATTATATTGAAGTATTGAGATATTCTTCGCTACTTTCTCATTATATAGTACACTCTTTTCAGCTTGTGTTGTGCACTCAGCTACTAGTTGTTTTAGCTTCGTAAAATTAAACTCTTCATTAGGATATTTAAACCATTCTGCCAAATTACGCAATTGTTCAGCTAATGCTTTATGTGGAGCTAATGCTGTGGATAAATATGTAAGATTATTTCCAATCGATGTAAGTATATCTCTTCGACTTGCTACTCCATTCATATTTTTTAATAATCTAGCAATATCATTCTTAATTTGCCCTTCATAATTGGTAGCTCCCATCTCTTTGATGGCATATGTTACTTCAGGTGGTAGTTCACCACTTTGCATATTATGCATTAAGTTTTCGGCAGTCTTATTAGTTACTTGTTCATTAGAAGTAAATAGATTAGATAAGAATCCACTATTCTTTCCTTCATTTAAAGCTTCCTTTAAGTTATGCACATCAAACTTAACCATTTCATCTATCATATTACGAAGATTATCAAATAACTCACCCTTAAATAACGTTGATGATTGTTCTTGTTTAATCATTTCTCCAACAATATCATCTGGATGTAGTAATAGATTATTGAATAATTCTTCTATTTCTTTACTTACTGGACTATCAATCATTGGCATCATACCAATAACTTCTTGAAGTAAATAAATAGTACGTAAGAAATGTACTGTTGCTGATGGATCTTGCAACATTTGGGATAATATCGATGGTTGATCAGCATCCAGAATTAATGTTTGATTTTGTTCAGACATTTGCTTGCCAGTCGACATTGATTGTACTTTAGAAGTATCTATAATCTGGAAAGGTACAGTTGGATTTTGTAACGGCTTGCCTTGTGCTGTTACATTCATTGCACGATTCACGATAGGTTGTGTAACTCGTAAAAATTCTGCCATGATTATTGCCCCTTTCCCTCTTATAAGTATATCGGTCAAATTCCAAATTTATTAATACCCTGCTTAAATTCTATAACAAAATCACTTTTACTACAATTATTAAGACTATTTAAATACTTTATGAACTTAGAAAAAACACAGCTTTCATCAATTGAAAACTGTGTTTTATAATTAAACTAAGTTATTCTTTAAGATAATTAATTGTTTATTTTCCCATTGATTCAGCAATAGTATCAGCAGCTGTTCTACCTGAAACGAAGATTTCAATAATAGCGTTACCACCAAGACGGTTACCACCATGGAAACCACCAGTTACTTCACCAGCAGCATATAAACCTTCAATTACTTCACCATTAGCATTTAATACATGACGATCTAAGTCAACAACTAAGCCACCCATTGTATGGTGAGTAGAAGGAGCCATTAATCTAACTCTTAATAATTCACCTTCAAGTGCATATGAACCATCTTCTTTAACTGTACCAACAGTTGTCGAAGCACTTGATTTGCCAACACCATCAGAAGGTTGTTCACCAGCCATGATGCTTGCATCATAAGCACGAATTGTTTCATAAACTGTCTTAGGATCAGCGCTCATACCATATTCTTTCATGATTTCACCTAATTCTTCAGGACTAGTGAAGAAGTAAACACGTGATTCAACATCATCTGTAGATAATTCTTTAACTTCTACTGGAGATACATAAGTGTCATATGGATATGGATAACCGATTGCTGTCTTAGCATTTGTGATTTCCATGAATACACCCTTAACACCATTATAAGTAATACCATTAGCGAATTCACCTAATGATAATACATCACGTTCAGCATATTCATTAACGAAACGTTTACCAGTAGTAGGATTAATATAAACAGCATATTGTCCACCACCGAATGCTAAGTTACCATTGTCAATCCAAGAAATAGGCATCATTTGAGGGAAGCCCATACCAGTAGTAGCAGCACCAACTTCTTCACCCATTACAATACCAGAACCTACTAATGAAGAACGGTTAGTTGTTTTAATAGCTTTAGTTACATATTCAGAATCCCAATATGTGTTATTTTCTACAACCATCTCTACATTAGCAGCATAACCACCTGTTGTGATAACAACACCACCATTTGCCTTAGCAGTTAATTTAGTACCATCATAACGTTCAGCTGTAACACCAACAACCTTACCATTTTCAGTTACTAAGCTCTTAACAGTTGTTCTAGTTAATAATTTATTTTGACTAGCTGTTGGAGATGTTTCTAATAGAGTAGTTTTTGTTGGAAGGAAGTATGAACCCCAGTTTCCAGTAGCTTCCATCTTACCATCACCATCAATATCGCAACCTTGGTTAACGTTTTCTCTATGCCATAAAGCACCAATTAATGTTAATTGAACACCATCATTAAATACAGCACCTTGATCTTCTAACCAAGTCTTTAATTCATAACCACCTTCGATGAATTGAGTTACTAATTCAACATCACCATAAATCCATTCACTACCATCAGCAGTTTTTCTTAAACCACCATAGTAAGTTTGGAAAATATGTAAGTTATTAGTTGAGAATAATGTAATTTGACTTTCTGGAATGCCTTTATCTAGCTTAGGTTGAGCCCATGCTAAGTAAGCGTTAATTTCTTTCTTTAATTCTTTTAATACTGGTAAATAATCAGCATGAACACCACGTAATGAGATATCATCAATTTCACCAGCTACATATTCATGTGTAGCATAATATGCTTCATCAAATGGTTCTTCAGACCAATTAGCAATTGTCTTTAACACATCGATATTACCTTGAACAGACATTACTTTTGGATATGTTTTACCATCATATTCCCAAGTTGCTTCTGTAGCATCTGGGTTAGCTGGATCCCATACTAAATATGGCATTGCAGCTTGGAATTGACCACCTGAAACTAATGTATTACCACCGATTTCAGCGTTTTATTCAAGAACTAATACTGATAATCCACGTTGAGCAGCTTCTGCAGCAGCCCCCATACCAGCACCACCAGCACCAACAACGATAACGTCGAATGTACCTAAATCTTCATCAGGTCCAGCTACATGAGTAACTGTATTTTTCTTAAAGCCTTCAATGTCAGATGCCTTAGCAGCTTCTGCAGCTTCAGTTAATGCAGCTTTGAATGCTTTTGATGTGAATGTAGCACCAGATACAACATCAATACCTGAACCGTTAGCTTCGATAGCATCAGCAATTAAGTATGGATAAGCAGCATCACCTACATAAGCTGTTTCTTTTGATTCTTTTACTTCAATACCAGAAATACCATCTTCTGTGAATGTTACAGCTAACTTAACGTTACCAAGATAACCTTCACCATTTCCTTCGTATGTACCAGCAGTATAAGTAACTGGAACATTACCACCAGCAGATGCTGTATTACCGTTTTTCGCATTTTCAATTGCAGCCTTAACAGCTTCAATAGCACCATTTGAAGAGTAAGTTGCACCTGCAACAACATCAACTTCTGCTGATTGAGCTTCTAAGATTTTGTCTCTTAATGTTTCAAATGCAGCTCCGCCAATACTTGGAGTTTCACTTGGTCCATCAAGTACAACATCTGTAATTTCAGAGCCAGTAACTGTAATTGTAGCTGTTACTGCACCACCAAAACCTTCACCAGTACCTGTATAAGTACCAGCAACATAAGTGTCACTCTTCGAACAACCTGTTAAGCATGTAGCCACGATTAACACTGTCGAAAGAATTTTACACATAAGCTTTCTCATTCTATCCCTCCTGTCATTATGAGACTTTGTGTTAATTATATTTTAACATTTGTGAAAAAAATGTCAAATATTCTGCATGTCTCAAAATTACAGAAATGGTACACAATATTAGTAATGAAGTAATACATAGACCATATAAAAAGGAGGTGTAATCATTTACACCTCACTTTAACTATTTAAATAAATCTAAGATATCATCTTTACTCATGGAAGTAATAACACCTTCATTTTCATTGATGATAGCATCACTTAAATCTTTCTTTTGTTCTTGAAGTTCCATAATCTTTTCTTCAATACTATTCTTAACAATCAACTTAAATACTTGTACATTCTTTTCTTGTCCGAAACGGTGTGCTCTGTCTGTCGCTTGGTTTTGGGCAGATAAATTCCACCAAGGGTCAAAGTGAATTACACATTCAGCACCAGTAAGATTTAGACCAGTACCTCCTGCTTTTAATGATATTAAGAATACTTCTGTATCATCTTGATTGAATGCATTTACCATCGCTTGACGTTGTGCTTTACCTGTAGCTCCAGTTAGCATGTAGTATGAAATATCTTCTTTGATTAATGTTTGTTCGATAATTTCTAGTAATGATGTGAATTGTGAGAAGATTAATACTTTCTTTCCACTTTCCTTACAGTTATGAACAATTTCCATACATGCGTTTAACTTCACGTTTTCACCATCGAAGTTATCATATAGTAATGATGGCGCACAGCATAATTGACGTAATTTTGTAAGCATCGCAATCACAAGAATACGATTGTTTCCGCCATTAGCAAATTGTGTTTCTAAATCACTTCTAATAAGTGCAAGGTTGGCATCATATAATTGTTTAGATTTTTCATCAAATTCAACCATAATAGTTGATTCAATCTTATCAGGTAATTCTTTAAGAACATCCTTCTTAACACGACGAAGTACAAATGGTTCTACCATTTTCTTTAAGTCTGCAAGTACTTCATCATCTTGTAACTTAGTAATTGGTGTTTCATAGTATTTCTTGAAGAATGAATAATCAAATAAATAATTAGGCATTAAGAAATCAAAGATTGACCATAATTCACTTAAACTATTTTCAATTGGAGTACCTGTTAACGCAAACTTATGCTTACTGTTGATACTCTTAACACTGATGGCATTCTTTGTATTTTGATTCTTAATATATTGCGCTTCATCAACAATTAAATATTCAAATTCAATACCTTCATAAAGCTTATAATCACGTTTTAAATAATAATAAGATGTAATCCATACATCTGCACCAATATCACACTTAATTTGGTCTGCACGGTTTTCTTGTGAACCTACAATTAAATATGTACGCAAGTCTTTCGAGAATTTATGAATTTCACTTTGCCAGTTTAAAATCAATGAGCTTGGACAAACAACTAATGATTTTCCACCACCATTTAATTTTAAGTCTTCCAATAAAGCGATGACTTGAATAGTTTTCCCAATACCCATGTCATCCGCTAAGATACCGCCAAAGCCATAATGAGCCATTGTTTTAAGCCAACGATACCCTTCTTTTTGATAGTTTCTTAGAATTGATCTCATTGAACTAGGTACGGAATAGTCACTATCCTTAATAGTCTTCATACTAGCAACTAAGTGACGATAGAATTCATCTCTTTCTAATTCAATATTACTATATTGTTTAAGTGTTGCATCTAATGTAAGAGAACGATATGCAGGTACATCAATCTTACCATCTGCAATCGCATCCTCTTCTACATGTAAGCTTTCTACTACATCATTGAAAGCCTCCATTGATTCATTACCTAATTGTAGGATTGTTCCATCACGTAATTTAAAGAATTTTTGTTTAGCACGATATGCCTTTAATACTTCAGCCATTTCTTGAGGTGATACTAAATCACTTGTGAAGTCTAGTTTTAGTAGATTACTTTCAAAGCGTACCCCCACCTTAAAGTTTGCCTTACGTACAATATTAATCTTACGTACTCTCTCACTTGCATAAATCTCACAAGATTTCGATAATTCACGAAGACCTACTGCAAAGAACTCGTAAATTTCATCCATACTCTTACGAATTTCGAAGGAACCACTACGTTGATCAATACTCGTAACATATTTACGAATAGCCAATTTAGCTTTTAATTCCTCACGAGTGTTACGATTTAAACCTACGTAATCATCTTTAAATGCGATATACTTTGCATCTTCACCATAATAGTGCATCAAATAACCTTTAGCTACATTCTTATCGAAGTCAATATATAGACGGTTTGTGACAGCACTTGGTAAATATTCTTCTAAGTTACCATAGAATTGCATATAGCCACGTGCTTCTACTAATACAGAATTATAGAAGTCTTGCATCTTTTCTTTTTTGATAACTAATTTTGAATGTTCATTGAAGTAATTTAATAGTTTACCACAAGCATTGTGGAATGCTGCACTACAATAATATAAATCATTATTCGTAATATAGTAGCCATACATATTTCCCTCAATATAGAACATAGGATTACGTAATGATAATATAAATTCATTTTCTGTTTCTTCAAACATTAGTGTAATATGTGGAAGAATATCATTGCGCTTTAAAATCTTTTCAATGCCATCCCACTTTGCATGTATCTTATCTGTTCCGAAACGCCAGAAGAATTCATCGAATGATGTTGGACTTAAAGGTAATAAGCGACTATCATTTTCTCTATCCTGTAGCTCACGCATAATAAATGATACAAGCGCAGGTCTTTCAAAGTTTTCTAAATGATGTGTAAAGCTTAAGTCTTTACCATAACTAAAATAAATACCACGTTCAATATTCTCAACAAACTTATTAATTGATTTCATTGAATACATCTTTTTGTCACCAAGCTTAAATGATAGGTTAGCCTTATGATCAGCTATTTCTAATACAGGCATAACCTTAACACTCTTTTGTTCCATCTCAAGCATTACATCAATTTCGTATTGTCTTTGGTATTGTTGAATCAAAAGTTCATAGGCTGCTTCTTTTTCTTCTACTGACATTTCTTCAGCTTCTTCTTGCTTCTCTTCAACCTTTTCATCCTCAGGATGTTCTTTATAATAAGCAGCTATTAAACCTGCTGCCACATGCTCGCAAATACCACCATTTCTTTCACTATGCATACAATCACAGCGAGCACTTAGTAGTTTATTTTGTTGTTCATTATACATTACAACAATAGTATATTTAACACGTTTAGTTTCTGATATATTAGCGACTATCATTGTGCAATTTAGATTACGATTAAACTGTATATTAACATCTTTAACCATCTTCTCTTTATAATAATCCATTCCCAGATTATAAGTAGTCACATTATTAATAAACGTTTTAATATTTTCAAGAGTTAAATCCATTTCTAAACACCTCTCATCTCGTTGTTTAATTATACTAAAAAATTCACATATTTAAAATAGTAATCATTAAATTAGTTTTTAAAATAGATTCCAATCAAAACAAATAAAAGACCAGATTTATATCTGGCCCTTATCCCAATAACACTCTTCAATAAGATAATCAAATGTACTGCTTATTCTCTCATCTATTTCAAAGCTATATAACTTACTTAAGCATAGTAATAGATAAATAGCTGCTTGCGTTAGAACCTCTCCGTTCTCATACCATTCATTTACTTGATTTACATACAACATACATAGATATTCATTGAATGTTTCTTGGGCAGTTAACTCTATCTCCTCTAGACTAATTTCATCACTACTATCTAAGATATAGTTAGCTATCGCCTTTAGATATTCTTCATCACTATAGAGCACTGTATGTTTGTAGTATTTCCAAAATAAATAATATTTATCACGCAATGCATATTTATCTGGTTTTAGCTTACCTGCATAATGGTAAATATACATATCTTTTCCTGTGCTCTCTAATTGCAGTTGAAATTGATGATAATGGTAAATGCAGTTCCAATTTGGCTCTAATCCATAGGTATGATTCAAACATAAATAATTCAAAGCATCTTGGTCAATATACACCATATCATGCCTTTCAATATACGAAATGATATCTTCAAACTTTAGATGCTCACGAAAGGCTTTCATATTAAATACTAATACACCACTACCAAAATAATTACCATTTATACGTAAGTTATCAAAGCTTTCAAATGCTTTATAATACCTAACATCACCTAAAGCTTGTTTATTGCTAGGCTCAAATACTGCACCTAAATAGTTATCCCCAATGTCAACATCATATAACTTCCTTGGGTCTTCCATAAATATTATATCTGCATCTAAATACAGAGCCTTATCCAAATCTTTAAAGATATATGGAATGATTAAACGATAATATATTTCTCTACTCCAACGATAAGATTCCTTTAAATTTCCTGGGAAATATGAAGATACATTATAGAATGAGAACTTGATGTTTGAGCTTGTGTATGCCTTTATTAAGCTTTGATTCTCTAACGTTAGAGAGCCATAAAGTATTCGAATATCATATTCAGTATCATTAGAAATATGCTCCTTAAGTGATTCTAATGCTGTACATAAATACTTAACGAAGTTATCATTCACTGCAAAGAAAATAGGAATACTAGTCATTTTTATTCTCCCAATAATTAGTATCAAACATATATTCTTTTGTATGCCCCAGTTCAATGTGTGGCTTAATCTTCTCACCATGATAATCAGAGCCAATAGTTACTTCTAAATCATATAATTCCGCTTGATTTAAATAAAACAGTGTTTGTTCACGGTCATGTGTGCTATAGTAGCATTCAATACCATCTAATCCATATCCCACTAATTCTTCAATACGCTTCGCCATCTGTTCTAAGCTTTTCTTCTTTGTAGAGCCTGGATGCGCAAGTACAGCAATTCCTCCAGCCTTATGAATAAGCTCAATTGCTTCTTTATATGTACAGTATTTACGGAAATTATTCTTCTCAAATTCTGGTGTTGCTAGATACTTATCAAATGCTTCTCTAACATTACTAACATAACCTTGTTCATACATTGCTTGGGCGAAATGCGGTCTACCAAGATTATCGCTTCCTGCAATTCTCTCAACTGAGCCAAGTTCTAAATCTACACCATTATCATGTAAATATTGATAGATTTTCTTTGCACGTTTAGTACGTTCATTTTTGAAGAATTCACATGAAGCAATTAGCTCCTCATTGGTTTCATCGATGTTGTAGCCAAGTATATGTTGTTCGACATCTTCCTTTGTGCTGATTTCAATACCAGCAACAAATTCAATCCCTAATGATTCACATGCAACTCGTGCCTCTTGAACTCCCGCAATTGTATCATGATCAGTTAATGCACAACGTGTTATTCCTGCTTCCTTAACCTTTGTCATTAACTCCGCAGGTGTATACTGTCCATCTGATGCAGTTGAATGTAAGTGTAAATCAACTAATTGCTTCATATATAATACTTCCTTTCATTATAAAGTATATTTACTAAATATATCTTCATCATTAATATCAACTTTAAAATCCATCATTTCTTTAGTTCTTGGATGTTTAAACGCTAAATGATATGCACATAATGCAATACGTTTCTCATTATCCTTTGCACCATACTTTCCATCACCAACTAATGGTAATTTACGAGATGCAAATTGTACACGTATTTGATGGAATCTACCTGTATATAGATGGATATGAACTAATGAAATATCATTAATTGTCTTTTTAACTTTATAATCTAACTTTGCCTTCTTAACACCTTTGCGTTCCTTTTTCACGATGAACGCTTTCTTCAAACGATTATCCTTATATAGTAGATCTTCTAATGTTCTTTCACTATCTTGTGGTATACCATGAACTAATGCATAGTATTCCTTCACAAAGTCATGCTCGCCAACAATCTTACTTAGTTCTGCTGCTGCCTTAGTATTTCTACCAAATACTAGTAGTCCGCTTACCGAATAATCTAATCTATGTATTAAATGAATGGGTTGATTATATTCTTTGCTTAATAGTTCTACTAATCCATCATTTCCATCTTCATCACTTTGAGTCAGCATGTTAGCAGGTTTATATGCCACAATTATATCTTTATCTTCATAAATAACTTTCATGTACATTCTCCTATCAGAAAAGAAGCTTTACGCTTCTTATTCATTACTATTTATTCATTATAAATAACCTTTATACTAATAACTTGTACTAAGCACATAACCATCATAGAAATAGCTAGGTCACTAATATAAATATAACCACCTACTATTAATATAGCCGATAAAACTAAAGCCACAATGAATCCCACATAAAACAAGAAACGTTCGTCATGTCTAAATGCATAAATCAATCTAGAGAATAATGATAGTGACATAAGTGATGAAAAGCTCATAACATAATATGATGGAAATGATTCAGATGTAGTAATCTTTATATTACTTGTGATCACCCACCATGATTGGAATAATGATGGATTATTTTCTACTAAATAAATATAGTCCATTCTATCCCAAAGTAATCTACCAATTAATGTCAGTAATGATGCAACAATCATTACAGTCATAGCGAACTTCTTAAATCTATATAATTCATCTGCTTCACTATTTAAAGTAACATTATGTAGTAACATCGATAGACCAATATTTAATGCAGCCGCAATTAAAACATTTACATATAATTCCATTTCATGAAAATACAATGTTGTATTATAAACCGTTAATGCGATACTAGCTCCCATTAAAAGTAATCCTGCTACTAATGCACCTATATCTTTAGTTCTATCTCTACAATCACGTCCAGCGATTATTTGTAAGCCTAGAAATGAAACCATCGCAGTTAATGGTAGCATTGCATATGTAGCTACTACTGTTGAAACAGTATTATTTAGTGCTGCCACTGAAGTAGTAATTTGAAAATCAAATAGTGAACCAATAATCAGTAAAACAATTAATATTCCAAATACAATTCCTACATCATTAGGATTTATAATTTTATCTCTTCTCATATTTACACCTCACCTAATCATTATATAAGTATACGTATTATTTTGCTAGTCTTTTTCTAAATATGAATTTAATCATTACTATCACAAATATAACACACAATAATATAGGTATGTATCGAGGATTGTTAGTATTTTTCTCCACAATGACCCAACGATTGAATGAATTTGTTTCAAAAGTAATAGTCCCAATTTCATTATCAAGGTCCTCTAGTGTCACAAAATCACCGTTTTCGCCATATACATTAATATTATAATTCAATACAAATATATCAGATTTTATTATAATTTGGTATTTTTTGTCTGTTTTTTTAAGGATTTTCTCCATTCCTTGGTTAGATGATGTAAGTTTTACTTCTAAATCTAGGATATTTTCATCACTAGCTACTTTACTATCTATTACTACATATTGCGTACATGGTGTATATCCTTCACCATATAAATCTACTTGTATTTCTTCCTTTGGGATAATAATCTTATAATCTGCTTCTGTATTCCCATAAACAATGCTTACACTTGCAATCAAACAAATAATACTTAACATTATATTACGCAACATTATCTCACCTCTGATATGATTCATTATACCTTTAGAACTTAAGAAAAACAACTTGGCTATGCTCTGCCAAGTCGTTTCTTTCTATCTTCAAGTGGATCTCTTTCTTCAACGATAACCTCTTCAACTTCCTTCTCAATGATGTTACCTTCTTCATCATATTCTGGTTCTTCCTCATCTTCAATAATTTGATTGAATTCACCAATAATCTTAAGCTTAAGATCTTTTAGATGAAGCTTATGATTACTTTCTGGGTGTTCATATAGGAACTTCTTATCAACTAAAGTAACCTTAGTAAGAGGATGAATATCACCAGTTATCGTTACCATACATCTAGGATTATATTTACTCTTTAATTCAATTATCGCATCTCTTAACGCAATAATTTGTTCATTAATTTCATCAAGTGCTTTATAATCCGCTTTTAAAGTATTCTTTTCTTCTTGAGTAAGTTTATAGCTTTGTTTACGTTCTTCTAAATATTCAATATCTAATTGATGCTTTTGATATTCAGCTTTTTTAGATTCAAGCTCAGCTTCTTTTTCTAATGTTTGGAAATAATCCATATAGTAAAGACCTGCTAATAAATGAGTAGGTGTGTGTGTTTCAGTACCCGTTTCTTTACACTCAATATAGTTACGAGCAATTGTTTCTCCACCAATTAATAATCCATCATTTTCAATCTTAATACTATCCATTGCATATAAATTAGAGGCAATAGACATATTAGTGATAATATTCTTACCACTCTTTACATATACAACATTCTCAAAGAAGTCTGCCTTAACATTTCCCTTACAATCAATCGTACCATTGTTGTTTCCAATCATACCTAACTTGATTTCAAGGTCCCCATCACATTCAATATTAGAATATTCTACATAACCTTCAACTGTTAAGTTACCACCTGTTTTTAATTTAAATCCATCGTGTACATTACCCTTGATCACTAGATTACCAATGAAGTTAATGTCTCCAATCGTCTTATCAACTTCACCTTCCACAATAATAGTATCTTGTACTTCAAATAATCCCTTAGTCTTATTGAAATACAAATTACCATTAATTGATGCCACGATATGTTTACCATCAGCAGTTAGCTCTGTATTATCTCCTAATTCAATTGGAGAATCATCTACAGCTCCCGCTCTGGCCTTCACAACATTATTGTAAATATCGATACCATCTTTTCCACGATAATCTACATTAACGTCACAAATAATCATATTTTTCTTTATATTACGAGCATATTTTAAATCTCTGAAATTTAGCTTGTTGTCTTCAATATCATAATTAATTTTATTCTCACGTGAATAACGCTCAATTACTCTTGGTCCATCACCATCGATTTGTGGTGTGCCAAACGCTATTAAATATGGATAGTCATAGATTCTTTGTCTACACATACCGCGAATAATATTCTTTTGAATGCCATTACAAATCCCAAGCTCATGCAAGTAGCTGTTAACGTCTTCTTCACTTACTTGTGCCCCTTTACGGATTATTAGATAAGCATTCATCTTATCATCCTTTACATGTATCGCAAACCCCTTTGAATTTGCATATTCTTTGAAATTCGCTTTACCATCCATTATCAATCACTCCCTATCCACGAAGATGATTTACAATATCCTCTATTTCATTAGATGCTTGAAGTATCTTCGAATTCACTTGGAATGCACGTTGTGCTGTAATCATATTTACCATTTCTTCTGATAAGTCAACAGATGAATCTTCAATAGAACCTTGTACTAAGATTTTTCTATTACCATCTTCACCCATAGCTGTTGCTGCCCCAGATTTTTCTGTTTCTAAATATGTAGTACTTCCATCTTTATTTAATTCATATTTGTTGTCGAACTTAAATAACCCAATCGTATTAGCTAATGCTTGAGTATCTAATGAACCATCTTCTTTTTCTTCCATTAAAATACGTTCACCTTCATTATTTAATACGTAATTACCATTAGAGCTAACTAGGAATACACCTTCATCCTCTACTGATAACGCAAAGTTACCTGCTTTCGTATAAGCTAATGTACCATCAGCTCTTTCTAATCCAAAGAAATGATCTTCATCAGCAATCGCAAAGTCTAATGCTTGATTAGTCATCGTAAATGAGCTTTGGTTGAATGTTTTCCCAATATTACCAACCTTTACACCATGACCATGAAGTAATTCTTCAGCGTTTAAATGTACATTCATTTCTGTATAAATCAAATCATCAAAACTAGTAGTATCTGTTTTAAACCCAACTGTATTGATGTTAGCAATGTTATTTGAAATTACATTTAAATTACTTTGATATGCTTTAAGTGCCGTATAGGCATTATAGAATGACATATTCATAGATTATCCCTCCTAAATCTTCCCAATTTCACTTGCAGCGGAAGCATTAATTTGATTAATAGTTTTAAATACGGAAGACATTGCTGTAAAACGGCTTTGAATAGTCATCATACGTGTCATTTCTGTACTTAAATCTACTGTCGAACCTTCTAATGCTCCTTGGTAAATTGTAGTTTGGAAATCATACATTTCACCTTCACCATTGTATGTAAACATACCGTTTTCCATATGTTGCATACCATTAATATCATCACACCAAGAAATATGTAATGTATCTATTTCATTACCTTCAGCATCATAAACAATACCACGTTCACTTACAGTAAAGTCTGAAGTTCCTAAATAAATATCACCATTCATACCTTGTACACGTCCATAGCCATAGAATGCTAAATAACCTTCTTCATCTAACATAAATTCACCATTACGTGTATAGTATGTATTTCCTTCATCATCATTAATATTGAAATACCCATCTCCTGATATTGCGAAATCAAATGGTCTAGTTGTTTCTTTAATATCACCTTGAGAGAAGTACTGCATAACTTCATCAACAATAGATAATGGTGCATTATTACCGATTACTGTAGAATCATAATAAATACCATCTTCATCTAATCTAGCTGCTAATACATCTGTGAATGATGTAGTAACAACAGTTTCTGGTTTATACCCAGCTGTTTTAATATTCGCAACGTTATTAGATACAGTTTCTAACTTACGTTGTTGAAGCATCATTGCACTCGCTGCCTGATAGAATATTCTATCCATTTAGAAGCCTCCTTCCATTTCATTAATCAATGTTTGTTTAAGTTTCATTACTGCCCTTGAATGTATTTGTGACACACGCGCATCACTAACTTCAAGTACTTCAGCAATCTCCTTCAATTTTAAATCTTCATAATAGAATAACGATACAACTAATCGTTCTTTTTCATTCAATGTTTTAATAGCTTTTATTAACGCTTCTTTAAGTTCTTTTCTTTCAAATACAGCCTTTGGATCATTATCAATCTTATGATCTTCATAATCATCATTACTAAGATATATACTTAACTCTTCAACTGATAAGAAATTACCAGTACTCATTTCACTATAGTGATGATTAAGCTCTTCTGTTGTAATTCCCATGTACTTCGCTAATTCTGTATCTGTTGGCTCTCTCATTAGCTCATTAGCCAATTCATTAAATGCCTTACTTACATCTCTAGCAGTTTGTCGTACACGTCTTGGTAAGTAATCTTGCTTGCGAATATAGTCAATTGTTGCTTGTTTAACTCTTGTATATGCATAAGCTTCAAATTCCATACCTTTACTATCATCATACTTCTCAATGACATCAATTAACGTAATTACACCATTATTCACTACATCATCGAAGGTAGCATAATTTTGATACAATCCTCTAGTCGATTTCGCAATCTTCTTGATTATATAAGTAAAATCTAAAACAAGCTCATTACGTAATTCAACACTAGGATTATTACGATAAGCTGTTAGCTTATTCTTTAGGGCTTGTTCCATAGATTTCACCTCTACTTTCTAAGACTAATATTTCCAAGTGCTTGAATTTGTATATCTCCTTCAACTTCATTGAAAGATAATACAATCAAGTTTGGATAGAACTGATCTACAAGTTTCTTATAATATATTCTTGCGATAGGCGCAGTTAATACTATTGTATATTGTAGTAAATCTTTTACTTTCTCAACCTCATTCTTGGTTGCATTTAATATTAATTGGATATTTGCAGGTTCAAGTGCAAGATAAGAACCATTATCTACTTTCTTCACTGACTGCATAATCATATTTTCAATATTTTGGTCTAATGTTAATACTTTTAATTGCCCAGCATCAGCAAAACGATGAGATATAGTACGCTTTAGAGCTTGTCTTACATATTCTGTAAGTACATCTAAATCTTTTACCGATAAAGCATAATCCCCAATAGTTTCAATAATAGTCGCTAAATCTCTTACAGGAATATTTTCCTTTAATAAGTTACATACAATCTTTTGTAGTGTAGCCATATTAACAATATTCGGAATTAAATCACTAACTAAGTTAGGATTTGTTTTCTTAAGATTATCTACCATTGTATTTAATTCTTGGCGTGTAACTAATTCATATGCATGTTGTTTAATAATTTCACTGAAGTGCGTTACGATTACACTAGTAGGGTCAATTAATGTATAGCCAGCAATTTCCGCTTTAATACGCAAGTCTTCAGTTACCCACTTAGCAGGTAAACCAAAGGCTGGCTCTCTTGTTTCAATACCTGGAATTGAATCATCCATTTCACCAGAAGGGATTGCTAGATAATAGCCTACTAGGATATCTCCTCTAGCTACTTCTTCACCTTTTAAATTGATAACATATTGATTAGGGTTAATTCCAGCACTATCCTTTAGATGTACTGAAGGAACAACAATCCCCATCTCTTGAGCGAATTGTTTTCTGAACATAACGATACGATCAATTAAACTACCACCGCTCTTTTCATCAATAATTGGTATTAAGGAATAACCAACTTCCATTTCTATTTGTTCAACATTTAATAGTTTATAAACGTTATCAATATTCTTATAATAACTAGTTTCTGATTGAATTTCTTCCGTTGGCATATCACTATCCATTGGCGTAGCACCAGCAGCCGCTGCAGCTAATTCAACACTTTCATTATCTTTACGAAGTAATACTACCCCTAGAGCAATGAATGTTCCACCTATCATTAGGATTTGAGCTAATGGCATACCTGGAATTAATGCCAAGCAACAGATAATAATACCTGTAAGGATTAATACCTTAGGTTGACTAGTGAAGGTACGAATTAATTCTTTGTTCATACTAGCTTCACTAGCAGAACGTGTTACTATCATACCTGTAGCAACTGAAATTAATAATGAAGGTAATTGTCCAACTAAACCATCACCAACAGTAGCGATAGAATATATGTTTACAATCTCTCCAAATGTACCGACATTTTGCATAAATCCCATTATAATACCACCAATTAAGTTAATAGCAGTAGTAATTAACGATACAATGGAATCACCCTTTACGAACTTACTGGCACCATCCATTGCCCCGAAGAAGTCTGATTCTCTTTGAATCTTTTGACGACGATTCTTCGCTTCTGTTTCATCAATAATACCAGCACTTAAGTCAGCATCAATTGCCATTTGTTTACCAGGCATCGCATCAAGTGTAAAACGAGCAGTTACTTCAGCTACACGTTCACTACCTTTAGTGATAACCATGAAGTTAACGATAACGATAATTAAGAAGATAATTAACCCAATAAATACATTACCTTGAATAACGAATTCACCGAATGTTTGAATTATCTTACCTGCATCCCCTTGATTAGACAAGATTGAACGTGTCGAAGATACATTAAGTCCTAAACGGAATATCGTAGTGATAAGTAATAAACTGGGATAAATAGAAAATTGTAATGCTTCTGTAATGTTCATAGACATTAATAATATTAAGAAGCTTAAACCAATATTGAATACAAATAATAAATCTAATACACTTTTAGGAAGAGGAATAATAATCATTAATACAACTACAGCCATCATGACTGACACGAAATTCTCACCTAACAACTTAATGTATTTCATGAATTAACTCCTTCCTTCACGCTTAACTCTATATACATATGCAAGTACTTCTGCACATGCTTGATAGAATTTTTCAGGTATCTCCATACCTAATTCTACCGCCTCATATAAACCTCTTGCCAGAGGCACATTTTCTACCATAATTATATCATTTTTCTCTGCTATTTCAACAATACGCAAAGCTATCAAATCCTTACCTTTAGCTAGTACTTTAGGTGCACGATCTTCTCCTTGTTTATAGCGAAGAGCTACAGCATAGTGAGTAGGGTTACGGATAATTACATCAGACTTAGGAACATCTTGCATCATACGTCGTTGCGACATAGCACGTTGACGTTCTTTAATTTGCCCCTTAACCTGAGGATCACCTTCCATTTGTTTATATTCTTCTTTGATTTCTTGCTTCGACATACGAATATTTTTCTCATATTCATAATACTGATATCCAAAATCTACTACAGCTATAGCGATAAATAAGTATAGAGCATTCTTCACAATCTCCATAATTACTGTACCAACCCATGCTCCAGCTTCTAATGGTGTAACATAGAATAAAGAAGGTATTTCTCCTATAAAATCACCTAAAACCATATATACAATTGCTCCAAGAGCAATAATCTTCATAATAGCTTTCAGTAATTCAACTATACTTCTAAGTGAGAATAATCGCTTAATCCCTTCGATAGGATTCATTCTACTAAACTTAGGTTTAAGTAAGTCACTACTAAATAAGAATTTTGTTTGAGCTCCTGCCCCTATGATACCTGCAAGCATCGCAATAAATCCAACCGGTAAAACACAAATTACTATTGTCTCAGCAATTTGGAAAATAGGAGCATTCATTGAATTCCCATTTATTTCTGTTACTTCTAATAATAGTAAAAAGATATATTCAACTAAATGTTGTAGTTCTACTAATGTATAACTAATAAAAAACTTAATAGCAAAGAAAACTACAGCTAGTGTAACTACAGCAGTTACATCATTTGAAGATACAACATTCCCTTTTTTTCGTTCATCCTTACGTCGTTTGGGCGTCGCTTTCTCCGTTTTATCTCCTGTATCTGCCATATCTTCACCACCTAACTATCTACCGATAAACTGATTACCGCTTCCTGTAAGGCGGTTATTGTTTCATTTACATATAAGTCCATGAAACTACTTAATGGTCCACTAAGCATCAATAACATAAGTAATCCAACTATAATTTTTAATTGGATATTAATCACGAATACGTGTATTTGAGGAATCATCTTCATCAAAACACCTAATGTGATTTCAAGTATTAATTCACATGCGACATATGGAATAAATAGTCTAATTCCTAAATCAAAAGCACTAATAAATGTCGAGAATATAAATGAACAAATACTTGCGATATCAACAAATGCACTTAGTTCAATACATTCAAATGTATATATAAATGCACGAATCATTACTAAATGAGAATTTGAAACAAATAAAATTAACATAAATAAATATGTAAGAATGTTACCAGCAGCACCATTTTGCACATCTGTAGCTGGATTCATTACTTTAGCCATTGCTAGCCCAAATGCTGTATCCATTGAGTCACCAGCAAAGGTCAACATATACACGAAGATTTGGATCACAAACCCAAGTGTAGCTCCAATCATAACTTCTTTCACTACTAACCCTAAATATGCCGCCATATTAAGATTTTCTAACCCAACATTAGACACATTAGGAGCTACAATGAATGTCAATAAAAGCACCAACATCATTCGAAACATTGTAGGTATGGAATTTCTTGAAAAAATTGGATTAATCATAAAACATGATGCTAGTCTTGCAAACACTAACAGGTATTGTGTCAAACCTGATATTTCAAATGCCATATACTAATACAACATATACTTAAATATAGTATTAATGAAATCAACCAATACACTTGCCATCCAAGAGCTACCAATCATCAGAATTGCTCCAATAACTAGTAATTTAGGTGCAAATGTTAGTGTTTGTTCATGTATTTGTGTTGCTGCTTGGAATATCGCAATAACCAAACCAACAACAATACTAGCTAATAACAGAGGTCCAGCAATTTGCAGGATTGTAAGTAATGCCTGACGGAATACTTCATTTATAATATCAGTACTCATATGCTACCCCCTATATTCTAAAGCTCTTAATCAGAGTAGAAATCAACAATTCCCATCCATTCGCTAGAACGAATACCAATATTTTAAAAGGTAACGCAATAGATGCAGGTGGCAACATTACCATCCCCATAGACATTAACGTACTTGATACAACTAAGTCTATTACAACAAATGGCAAGAAGATTAAGAATCCCATTGTAAATGCACGTTTCAATTCACTTGTCGCAAATGCAGGTGCTACTACACTAAATGGTAATTCCATCATAGATTCGTTAAGTGTACCATCTTCGCTTACATCTACTGTCTCATTTGATATCTCAAGAAATAAGTTTAAACTACTCTTATCTACTTGTTTCAACATAAATTCTTTAAGTGGTACTTGAGCCACTTGGAAAGCTTCCTCTGAAGTTATTTCTCCAGCCTTAAAAGGTTCGTATGCTTCATTCACCATACGATCAACAGTTGGTTGCATAATAAACAAAGTCATAAATAATGCTAATCCAATTAACACCTGATTAGGTGGTGATTGTTGTGTTCCAAGAGCACTTCTTACTAAGGAGAATACAATAATAATTCTTGTGAAACACGTACAAATCAATACCATACTAGGTAATACCGAAAGCATTACTAGTAAGAACATTACATCTAATGAAGATAGACTACCAGAACCATCCGTTGATGCGATATCAATCGATATAGCTGCATCATCAGTTGCGTAAACAGGATGAGTAAATGTATAAATACATAACCCTACCATACATACAAATAGGATACATTGTATTAATTTCCTTTTATCTACTTTACTCCACCACTCACGCATAGCCTTACTCCTCATTCTTCAAACCTTTTTTACTTAAAGCTTTTAAAAAACTATCTTGAAAATCTTTTTTCTCTACAGGTATTTCTGATAAGCTATCAACCACACCTAGATTTTCAATTTTATTTTCTCCAATCACTAATACTTGATAAGTACCATCAATGTCAACAATCACAATCGATGTATTCTTATCAATTACTAGACGATCAACTACTTGCATATATTTACTTTTCCCACTACTACCAGATGCTTTCGCAACAAATACAGTAGTGTAATATGCAGCAATTAATATCACAATTAGAATTATGAAGCTTAATAAATATTCCAACATAATCTAACCTCTATTTAAATAAATTATCTAAATCTGATAATATTTCTTTCATATCAAGTACATCAGTAATTTTAATACCGAAGTTATCTCCTAATACTACAACTTCACCATGAGCTATCAATCTTTCATTTGCCAAGATTTCAATAGGTTCACTAATTGGTCTTTCTAATTCAATAACAGTACCGTTAGTAAAGTCACAGATATCTTTGATTTTTCTCTTAGTTTGACCAATTTGAATACTAATTTCTAATGGAATATTCATTAATAATTCCATACTAGCCTTAGAAATTGGTTCACGGAAGATTCCTATAGTTTCTCCGCTTAAAGTATTACTTGTTGTTGGTTGTACCTCTTGAACTGGCGCAGATGTTGGAGCAGCATATACCGGTGTAGGTGGGGCTACTTCGACAACCTTTTGTCTTCCAACAGCAAGTACAAATGCTTTTAAGATAGATATATTCGCATAAGCTAAACACTTATAAGTATCAAATCCATCAATACCTAAATCAAATTGTGTTTGTAGTATTGTTTCATCGCCATCTAGTTTTAATTGAGATAATAGAACTGCATAATTCGATAATACAGATACTTCACAAGAATATGCTGCAATTGGCTTTCCATATTCTAAAGAAATAGCTGAACCAAAAGTATTCATAGCTTGCCCTAATATTTCGCCTGATGTTGATAAGTCAAAATCATCAAATTCCATATTTTGATTACTTTGATCTCCACCCATAGCAGCATTAATTAATGCACGTACAAACTTCGCAGGTAGCACAAAAGAGAATGGTGATTCTTGTGTATCGCTCTTCACAACCTTTACAAGTAACCCATTATCAATCCCCATATAATCGCTATCTTTTAAAGCTTTTGCAGTTACATTTGCATTATTAACTGTAGATGCTCCACCAAAGAATACTTCTATATTTGATGTTAAGGCATTTTCCATATAATCCATCATCTTATCAAATTCATCGATTTCAAGATTAATATATGCCTTAGCATTTCCAAAATCTTTCTGCATAATATTACCTCCATTAAATAAGCATTAAAGCTAGTACATTATACTAGCTATTTTTTATTGACCTGCGTTATTTAAATCAATTTTGTCAATCGAATCCGTAGTTCCACCTAGTCCCACATAATCCATACCATCTTCAGGAACATCTGTTTCTAAAGAAGGCAATTTATCTAAGGCTTGGTAAACCTCTTCATATGCATCAACTGACATATTGCCACTAAATATACTTGACCAATACTCATCTGCTGAACCACCTGTAGCTCCTAAAATCATAAGTTCTACACGACGGTTTTGTGCACGTCCTTCTTCTGTATCGTTAGGAGCAATTGGATAGTTACGACCATACCCCATAGAAATTAATTTCTTAGGATCAATGTGCATAACATCTTCTAAATACATTAATACTGCATTTGCTCTGTCACTCGATAACAGACGGTCATTTATATATTGTCCACCGCTTACACTAGCAGTAGCTGTATGTCCATTTACACGAATAACTGATATTTCTTCCTCTCTATCTTTTAATAATGAGCCGACTTCTGTTAAGAAATTTCTAGCAGCACTCTTTAAAATAGAACTGTTAGGATCAAATAATAAGTCATTCTTGAAACGAATAAACATCATATTTCCACCAGCTTCAACCGTAACATTTTCACTTTGTCCCATACTCTCAGCAATATCTTTGATTACTTCTGCTAATTCAGAGAAATCAATTTCTTCTTCTACTGTAGGATCCTCTTGACCGATCGTACCAGTCATTGAATCTCCTGGATCATCAGGACTAATAACAATTTGTTGCGGTTCATCTGTTGGATTTTGGAACGCTTGAATTAGCTTTTCCCATTTTGCCTGCTCAATAGTAGATTGAGAGAACAGTAATACGAAGAAACATAATAGTAACGTAACCAAGTCACCATAGGTATCCATCCACGATCCACCACCATTTGGTGCTGCTTTTTTAGCTCTGGCCATATGTTCTTCACCTCCTAATAATCATCTATGTGTTTATTATTCTTTGCTTTCTCCACCACTACCAAACTTGCTAGTTTGTGCCTTTTCAAGCATTAACAATAATTTTTCTTCAATAAATCTTGGGTTTTCCCCAGCTTGGATTGCATATACACCCTCGCAAATAATACTCTTACACAACATTTCTTCATCATGACGTAGTTTTAATTTATTCGCAATTGGATTGAATAATACGTTGGCTTCAATACATCCATAGAATGTTGTTAATAAGGCAATCGCCATCGCAGGACCGATTGAAGATGGGTCATCCATTTGTTTAAGCATGTTAACTAACCCCATCAGTGTACCAATCATACCAAAAGCCGGTGCGAACGCTGCCCCTTTTTGATAGAATCCAATAACGTTATTGTGACGGTCTTCTAATGCACCTAATTCACTATCAAGAATTTGATGTACCTTTTCCGCATCAACAGCATCGACAATAAATTGCATACTATGACGTAAGTACTCATTGTCAGTTTCTTGTAGCTTACTATCTAATGATAATAACCCTTTGATACGTGCTTCCTTAGCAAATTCACTAATAGTTTGAATTAAAGCAAGTGGATCATTTTTTTCTGGCATTATACAGATTTTTATATGCTTAGGAATATCCATAAAATATTTTGGTGTATAGGAAATCATTAATACCGCAATAGAACCACCTACTGTAACTGCTAACGATGGTGCATCGAAGAAGTTAATTAAGTTGCCCATTACGAAACCAGTTCCCATTACGAATGTAATACCGAAAAACATCATGAATACAGCTATTACCCAACCAATAATAAACATAATATCCATAAATACGTCACCCCACTTTTAATCTTCCTTTTTATCAACAACGCGTAGTGGTTCAGTAAGAATCAATTGAAATACTTGTTTACGGTAATCAATTGTCTTTTGAACAATCTCCGCGACTGTGTCTTTCACAATAACTATTCTATCATTAACTAGACGAATTGTGGTATCTGGATTTGCAAAAATCTCCTCAATTAAGTCACAATTTAATACAAACACCGTACCATCTAGCTTTGTAAGTGTTATCATAATTCCTCCATGAGCAATAGCTTACGCCAAAATTGGCGTAAGCTTACTGCAAATTAACGTTTTAAGTTAATTAATTCTTGTAAAATTTCATCTGATACTGTAATCATACGAGAAGCAGCTTGGAATCCTCTTTCTGTAGTAATCATATCAGCCATTTCAGTTGATAAGTCTACGTTAGACATTTCAAGTGCACTACTTTGTAATGTACCAGAACCATTTTCACCTGCATAAGTAATAATAGCTTCACCAGAGTTAGCACTTACTGTAAAGTATGTTGAACTAGCTTGGTCTAAACCTGCAGGGTTAGCAAATGTTGCTAAACAAATTGTACCAATTTCTACTGTTCCTAATGTAGGATGTGTTGCTGTAATAGCACCATCACTAGCAATAGCGATATTAGTTAAGTCAGAGATAGTTTGTAAACCACCAACTGTACCACCAGATAATTGATAACTAGATGTACTTAAACCTAATGCATCAGATAATTTAGAGTTTTTTGCTTCAATATTTTTTGCAGTTGTGTCTGGTGTTGCTGAAGCGAATTTCTTTTCGAAATCTTCAAATGTAGGAATATTAACTACGATATAATCATCAGTATCTGTTGCACCATTTCTTGATAATTTAACTGTTGAACTTGTAATAGATTCATCAAAAGTTCTTGTATATGTCTTATCATCATTTAATGTATAAGTAATTGTATAAGTATTCTTATTAGTTGCAGCATCAGTTGTTTTAGTGACTTCAAATTTTGCTGTATTTTGAGTTCCATCAGTTTTAGCTCCTGCAAATTCAGAACCTACTGTATTAACTGTAATACCATACATTTTCATAACGTCAGTAGTATCTACTGTACCATATTGAACGCTGTAGTCTGTAGAACAGATTTCTTTACCTGTTAAAGGAATAGCCGCACCAGTTAAAGCATCTCTAAATGCATCTGGCATATCAACTGTAAAGATACCAGCTGGGTGTTCACCACCGTATGCTAATGTGATAGCTTCATTCATAGCTGAGTTGAATTCTGTCATGTCAGCGAATGTTGCATCTGGGTTAACTGTAATAGCGATTTGCCCGTTAGTTACTGTTGCAACAATTTTATCTTCAGGGTCTTGGAAGTTAGCTGCTTTTCCTTCAGAGAATGTGAAAGTAATGTTAGCATCTTCCATTTTGTTTGTTGCTGTAATAGAGAATGTCTTCCCATTAATCTTATCTGTATAAGAACCTGTAGCAGGGTCAATTGATTCTAGATTAACTTTGATAGGGATGTTAGTTGCATCGATACCTAATGTAGAACCATTAACACCTAATACATAGTTACCATTTGAATCTACTAAGTAACCATTTGAATCGAATTTGAAAGCACCATTACGAGTGTAATAGATGTTTCCTGAACCATCCATAACTTGGAAGAAACCTTCACCAGCGATAGCAAGGTCAGTTGATTGTCCTGTTGATGTGAAACCTGAACGTGACATCAATACGTCGATACCCATAACTTGAGAACCGTAACCGATTTGGTTAGAGTTTACACCACCGCCGTTAATAGCTGTTGAAGCCTTAGCAGCTGTAGTTGTTTGATAGTAAACAGAACTGAATGTAGTTCTTGATGATTTAAAACCATATGTATTAACGTTGGAAATATTATTCCCAATAACGTCTAGACGAGTTTGGTGAGCCTTCATACCGGCTACGCCACTACTTAAAGATCTTAACATAATATACGTACCTTTCTTTATTATATTTAGTACGTACCGTTGTCAGATTATCAATCGGTCAAATCTGACTTAGCCCCATGTTTATGTCCAGCTAAATAATAACGGTACCATCAATGTTCGTGAAAACATTGCCTTTTAAATTTTCTTGATTAACTGTAGTGATAACCTTATTGTTTTGTACGTTTACCACAAATGCAGTTGAATCTACTAGAATCAAAGTGTTATTCAAACCCTTTTCTTCTGCTAACTTAACACCTTCGTTTAGTCGATCGATTGTGTTAGTTGAAATATCAATATTTCTTTCTACTACTCTGTTAATAGCATGTTTGGAAAACTCAATATTGCTGTTTAGAGAGATTTGATTACTTAAGACTTCGGCGAAAGTTAATCCATCCTCATTCACACCTGTAGACTTAACGTTACCTTGATGTTGATTGTTAACACCAGTAACAGGAGTAGTAATATTTCTTATATATTGATTATATAATAAATCGTTCATACACTTACCTCCCTTATAAAGTCGTATTTAGTTCCTCCGACGCTACACTTGAAGCATTCTCTTGTGCAGCTTCCTCTGTTGTATCAACAACAGGAGTTTCAGTAGTTGATTCTGTTTCAACCTCTTCTGTTGATTCTACATCTTCAATTACTTCATCATCTACTACATCTTCTCTTTCAGCTAACAATTCTTCAATTGCTTCTAAAAGTCTTTCAAGAGTGCTTGTAAATGAGCTTGACAGTGAACTGTCGGCATCACTTTTTAAATCTGCCATTCCGTCTAATAATTTCTTAACTAGAGCGTCATAATCTGTTTTTTCTTCTGTTGGATAAACTTGTACTACATCTTCTATACCATAAGTTACTCCATCTACGAATACTTCTAATTCACCATTCATCATATTTATCGCATTAACTTTACCATACTTTACTTGTTGAGTTGTAGGTTCAATTACTGCAATATCTTTACCGATAAGACTAGAAGCATAATTGATTTGAGAGTATTCAACCATTTGGTTCATTGCTTCTACTTGAGCATAAACCGCTAATTGTTGAGTAAACTCAGATGTATCTGTTGCATTGTTGAAGTCTTGGTTAGATAATTCAGCAATCATTAATGATAGGAAACTATCCATTGAGATAGTTGAACTACTACCATCATCATACCAGAATTCTCCAGACTTAACTTGTGTAGGATTTGAATAATATGTATAGTTAGATGTTATAATATTTGCCATATTTTCTTTCCTTTCTATGCATACTGATGCAATCTCGATGAACCATAATAATATGTATTAGTTGGAGCTATAATTACATCTTGTTCATCATTAGTTGGTTGATAGTAACTAAATGTTGATTGTTCTTTAGTACCATGACCTTTATTTGATTGATCCATGAAGTTACTCTCACTAAAATAACTGCTTTGATCATCATAAACAACTTCCTTAACTTCTACATGTTGATTTAAAAGGGCGTTTCTTAAATCTACCATATCGCTTTCTAGTAAAGCTTTTACATGTTGGTTGTTTGTTATCATAGTTACACTCGCATTACCTGCAGCATCACTTACCATCTTAACAACGATTTCACCTAAACCTTCAGGTTTTAATTTGATTACAAACTCATCACTCAAGTCCACTTGCTTCGCAAAACCATTTGTTATTTGCTCAGTAAGATTAACTTTAATAGGAGTTTCCCATCCAAATTCGTTAGCAACTAGTTTACTTGCATTTACATTTTCAGTACGATATTCAGGATTTGAATTAACCGATAACGATTGAGTTATAGGTCTAATAGTATTTAATGTCATGTATGCTTTTTCGAAATCTGCTGTTTCTTCTTTACTAATTACTTCTACGTTTTCAGCAGTAAGTAATGGTTCTTCAATTTTCACTTCTTTATCTACATTAACTGTAGTAGATAATTCAGTAGCATCTTCTTCAGTAAACATACCTTTAAACATTAAATCAAGTTTTAATACGCTATCATCGCTAATAATAACGTTCTCATTAGTATCAAAATTCACTTCATGATACACAGGTTTAGCTACATAAGTATTTTTAACTGTTTGTTTTTCATTTGTTAAAGTTTCACTAAATGTAGTTTCACTCTTAATTGTTTCATGATTTGTGTCGATACTAATAGTAGAAGAATTTACAGATGCCATTTCTGTTATGTCGGTAACAGTTGGCTTAACACTTTCTACTTCGATTTTAACTTCTTCTGTTTCAATTACTGGTACTTCTTTAGTATCGTTTTCAGTATTGACTTTTTCGTTTGAAGTAACTGGTTCTACTAGCATAGAACTAACTACTTGTGCTTGCGCAAGTTCAATAACAGCTTTATCTTCTACTTCTTCAGTAGTAGTTTCTTCAGTAGTAGTTTCTTCAGTAGATTTAAATGCTTCTAACAATACATCTAATAAACTCTTTCCTTCTGTGTCTTCGCTACTTTCAATATTTTCAAATTGAGTAAGTGCTGATAACACTTTGTGTAACTCTTCTAAATCAACATTATTTTCTTCTAATGTTTCTTTATATGTAGCTACCTCTTCTTGAGTAAGAGTGATACCTTTGTCGTTCATATCACTAAGGATAGTTTCGAATGAAACAGATGAATCAGACGTTGTACTGGCACTTTCAAAAGTTTTGCTTTGTGGTGTGACTTGGAGTAGACTTTGCATCAACTCAAAATTCACACTACTCACGTTTCTTCCTCCTTTCTATTTTTATATATGATAACCGTCTATGCGGGTACCAACAATTCAAAGAACTACTTAACTAATTTACGAGACACTGACTCCAGGATAAATTCCTGGGTTTCTTTTTGGTCTGCCTTCATATATTCCTCAAGCTGAGTTTCCTTCAGCTTTTCCATTTTCTTTACATCTTGGTCAGCTGTAATTACCCTACGTAATTGACTTTCAACCTCTATTCTTTTAAGTGTTATTAATCTTTTTGTTTCTTTAATTTGCTCTTCCATATTTTCTTTTAAATACTGGAATTGTCGTAATTCATAGACTGTAACACCAATTGACATGCTTTCTTTAAAGGTACGACTTTTTTCTTCTAATGTCAACTCTAATGTATTTAATTGTTCTTCTAATTCACGTAATTCAGCACGTAATTTAGATAACTCATTACGTTCACGTTCATAAACCATTTTGTTGTAGTCTAAAACTTTATCTAAGGTAAACATAAATTTCTTCATAAATCACCTATTTAAATAAAGCCTTAAGAGCTGCAATGGTTTGTTCCATGGTTGACTTTTCATCTACCTTTTGTTTTAAGAAAGTATTGATAGCATTTATCTTCGATATTGCTTCATCTAACTCTGGATTTGAACCAGCTTTATAAGCACCAATAAGAATTAAATCTTGGTTTGATGTATATACCGATAATAAATTACGTAACTTATTAGCAGCATTCTTATGGTCATCACCAACAATATCATTCATTAAACGCGATAGACTAGCTAACACATCAACTGCTGGATATTGGTTTTTCATTGCTATCTTACGCGATAACATGATATGACCATCAATAATACTTCTTACTGTATCACTAATTGGTTCATTAGCATCATCACCTTCTACAAGTACTGTATATAGACCTGTGATTGAGCCTTTTTCAAATTTACCTGCACGTTCTAATAGTTTAGGTAAACTTGTATAAATTGATGGTGTATAGCCACGAGCGATAGGTGCTTCACCTGTGCTTAACCCAACTTCACGTTGTGCCATTGCAAATCGTGTTAATGAATCCATCATTAATAATACATCCTTGCCTTGAGAGGCAAAATATTCTGCAATTGCCGTTGCTGTTAATGGACATTTTAAACGCATCATCGCAGGTTGATCACTTGTCGCGATAACAAGCACTGAACGCTTCAAACCTTCTTCACCAAGATCACGTTCCATGAACTCGATAACTTCTCTTCCACGTTCTCCTACAAGTGCAATAACGTTAACATCTGCCTTAACATTACGTGCAATCATTCCTAGTAGTGTACTCTTACCAACTCCACTACCAGCAAATATTCCCATACGTTGACCTTTTCCAAATGTCATTAAACCATCAATTGCTCTAACTCCAAGTTCCATTGTTGTATCAATTCTTGGTCTAGTCATTGGGTTAGGTGGCATCCCGTTAATAGGCATCTTTTCTTTTGTTTTAATTGGTTCTTTGCCATCTAGTGGATTTCCCACTGCATCAACAACTCTACCAATTAAATCATTACTACAAGCAATCATTAATTTCTGACGAGTATTGTATACCTTAGAACCATATCCAATTCCATCAGTATCGACATATGGCATTAGAGAAATACGTATACCATCGATTCCTACAACCTCTGCCAAGATTTCACGACTACCATCAGTCGTCTCAATCATACAAATATCGCCAATATTACTTTCTGGTCCAATTGATTCTAATGTCATAGACACAATCTTATCAATTCGACCATATTCAGTAGTTAACTTAGCCCCATCAAGAATTTTACGGTATTCTTCAAAATTCATAATCGGACCTCCTACCTTACTAAATATCAAAGAATTCTTTTAACTTCTTTAACTGTGCATAGATTGATGCATCAATAGTTCCACTATCATGTTCAATCAATAATGTATCATCACTAACATCTCTCATCTCTACAGTGATATCTCGATCCTTGTAGTTAGGATTTGTTTTTAATTCTGTTTCAATCTTCTCCACAAGTGGTTTAACTCGATTAGATAATACAATATTTATATGCTTACTTTTCTTTTGTTCATCCAGTAACTCAAATGTCAAGCAAGACATTGCCAATGGATCTTCTTCAATTTGTTTACGTAATACTTTCTCAGCAATTTGAATTGATAATCCACGTAAACCTTCTTCAACTGAATCAATATACTCCTTATCATGAGCTTTTAAGGAAGTAATTGTATCCTTTAGAATGTTGTTGAAACCAATCAATACTTGATTAATTTCTTGTTCATGAGCAACGAAGCCTGCGTTAAATCCTTCTTGTTGTTTCTCATCCACATGAGAAAGTCCTTCATCAATAATTTGATCACGAAGTTTATACGCTTCTTCCTTCGTATTTTTCATGAATATCTCTGCATCAGCTTGAGCTTTAGCTAGAACCTCCTTAGCTCTAGCTAACATCTCATCTGCTTCTTTTTGTTTTAAAGCTATTTCAGCTTTTTCTTTTTCTAATAAGTTTCTTTCTGAAGCTATTTTTTCTTCTTCAGTATGACTATATGTTTGATCTAAAGTTTCTAGCGACAATTCCTCAATTGGTAATTCTTCGCCTTCAAACTCTTGTTCATCGTCATCATAAACAATCTTTACAGTAGTGGAAGGAATCTCATAATACGGATTGGTTTTATAAATCCTAGACAATTATATCGTCCTTTCCACCAATAACGATAACTCCTTCACTTTCTAGTTTACGAATTACGTTAACAATACGTTGTTGAGCATCTTCTACGTCACGCATACGAACACTTGTCAAGTATTCCATATCTGTCTTTACAGACTCTGCCATACGAGATGACATTGAACGCATAATAATATCGTAAACCTCTGGTTTTGTTTGTTTTAATGCAACAGCCAAATCCTTTGTATCAACGTCACGAATGAAGCGTTGAACTGTTTGATCGTCTAATCCAGCGATATCTTCAAATACGAACATTTGCTTACGAATAGCTTCCAATAATGTTGGATCCTTGATTCCAAGTTCGTCGAATATATGTTTTTCAACCCCACGGTCAACACCCTTCATGATGTTAGCAACGAATACAACACCACCAAGTTCCATAGATTCGTTTCCAGCCATTGCCTCAGCTTTTCTAAATAAGATTTGTTCAACTAGCTTTAATGTTTCACCATTAGCTCTGTCAATCTTTGCGATACGTTCTACCACATCAATACGTTTATCTTTTGGTAACTCTGCTAGCACTTGCGAACATTGTGCAGGATCAGAATAAGACATAACTAACGCAATTGTTTGTGGATGTTCATTTTGAAGCATTGAAACCAAGTTTTTGAAATCCATCTTACGTAGGAATTCAAATTCTTGAGCTTTTAATGATTTATTAACACGTTCCATATAACTGATAGCCATTTGTGGACCAAACGCTTTTTCAAGTACATCACGTGCATACCCAACACCGCCTTCAGCTAATACTTTTTTAGTTAAGCATAAGCCGTAGAAATCTTCGACGATATCTTTCATTTCCTCATCAGGAATAAAATCTAATCTACTAATTTCATAAGATAGTAATTCTATATCTTCTTCCTCTAAACATTTATAGATACTTGCCGCAGCTTCGGCACCTAACGAAATTAATACCGCAGCAGCCCTTTCAGTCGATGTTAAATCTGCCATTGCCATTAGTGATCACCGCCTTCTCTTAACCATTCTTTAATCAAGGAAGCAGCAATTGCTGGGTTGTCATGAGCAAATTCTTTAATATTGTCAATTGTACCCTTGAACTTATTGCTTTCTTCTTGTTGTTGTTCAGCCAATAATTGTCTTTCACGTTCAAGACGTTCTTTTTCAGCAAGTAATGCAGCTCTTTCTGCATCTTCTGCAGCTTGTTGTTCAGCAAGTCTCTTTAAGCGTGCTTTCTTACGTATACGTAATACAACGATGATTAATGCAATTAATAATACTAATACAATTCCAATAATAATCATTGTAGTTGTATCTAATAATGGCTCTGGTTCAACAATAATTGGAACATCAGTAGCATTTTTAGGGAAACTATTAACGATTACATTAGATGTATTTAAATTAACTGCAGCAGCTACATTAGCAGTTAAAGCATCCATTAATTCTTGTGTCATTTCATTGTCATTACGGATAATAACAGAAATAGAAGCACTGATTAACTTAGCTTGATTCTTTTCAACTTGTGTTGTGATGTAGCTTACTAAATAATCTACAACGTGATTTTCTTCAACTAAATCACCATTTTCATCATATAAAGTAGGATAAATAGCAATATCTGTATTATCTTCTTCACCTACAACTCCACTTGCTGTAGTACTTCCAGTTGAACCAACGAATTGTTCCAAGTAATCAATAACACCAGTATTTTGATCACCACTAGGTGTATAGATTGTTTCTTCTGAAAGCATCTTATCGAAATCTAATTGTACTGTTGCAGCAACTGCTACATTTTCAGCACCATAAATTGGACTTAATAATTGGCGAATCTTGTTTTCCATATTTTCTTCATAACTTTTTTGGAAGGCTAATTGAACTTCATTCGAATTAGCATCTGGATTCGCTAGAATTTCTTCATCCGATAATAGAATTGATGTACCTAAGTCAATAACAACTACATCATCATATTCTAAGTTTGGAACACTATTTGCAACTAAGTATTTAATTGCGCGTACTTGGTCAGGTGCCAAGCTAAATTTATATCGTAAAGTTAAACCAACTGAAGCTGTTGCTCCCCTAGCTGAACTTGACCATGCATATTCATCATCTTCACCTTCAGTTAAAGTTACTGCAGCTGATTCAATACCATCAATTCTTTCTAATGTTGCGATGATACGATCTTGTAACTGGAATATCAAGTAAGATTTTCTTTCAAGCTCTGTTGTTAAGAAGCCTGAATTATTTGTGAATGTATCGTATGTTAGTGCAGTCGTAGGTAATCCTACAGCAGCCATTTCCATACGTGCTAGTTCAACCTCATTTTCATTAACTAAAACATTGTATTCATCATCAATAATAACTGAATATCCCTGAGATTTTAAAGAGGTATATATAGTTGCTGCTTCTTCGGTAGAAACATTTCTATAAAGAATACTGTACCCATCTGGTAACTGTGCAGTATTTAAATAGATATTTACGCCTACAGCTAGTAAAATAACAGCTACTAGGCCAACCATAATAATTATTTTTAATCTTCTTGTTAGCGACTTCCAGAAATTGGTTATACTCGCTAACGCTAATTTTAGTTGTTTCTCCATTCTGTTTACCTCTCCAATCCCTAAAACATTATTCTAAATTGCGTAAAATACTATTAAATATTCATTTTCATAATTTCGTTATAAGCATTTAATACTTTGCTTGTAACTGTTGTTGTTAAGTTTAAAGCAAATGATGCCTTTTGCGCATTGATTGTTACTGTATGTAAATCATCAATATTGCCAGTTGCTAATTTCACTGCATCTGCATCAGAAACTGCTTTAGCTTCTTTGTAGTTATCAATCAAACCCATATACATATCAGCAAATGACGTACTAGGATTACTAGGTGTCTCTGCTACTTTAATTTGTTCTTTAATTTCACTTAATCTTGTAATTGGAGTAATTGTTTTAAATTCCATAATTACTTACCTCCTAGTTTCCGATTTCTAAGCCTTTCATAGCCATTGCCTTAATAACATTTAAAGCTGTTAAGTTAGCTTGATATGAATTATAAGCCGCTAATAAATCTACTTGTTCTTCTGTAGAGTCAACATTTGAATATGTAACATATCCTGTTTCATCTGCTTCTGGATTCGTAGGGTCATATACTCTACGGAATTCAGCATCACTTTCAATAACTTCAGTAACCTTAACTCCACCACCAACTGTATTAGTAAGGATATGGTCAAAGTCTAATTTTTGTTCTGTAAACACAGCCATTTGACGTTTATATGGGCCACCTTCACTAGTTCTAGTAGTGTCGATATTCGCTAAGTTTTGAGTAATTAAGTCCATACGATAACGTTGTGCAGTTAACGCAGAACCAGATATATTTAATGAACTTAAGAATGCCATAAGCCTATCCTCCTAATTTATTTAATACACTGTTGTAACCTTCAAAGTTAGAATTCACTTTATATTGAACATATGAGTATTGTGCATATGCACGCCATAATTCTAATTCTTCTTTTTCTAAGTCAACATTGCTTCCATCAAGACGCATTACTGTATTATTATCTTCAGATACAGTTGCAACATAATCATACTTCTTTTTTGACTTACCTGTTTCACGATTAACTTCAACTTCCATTAACTCTTGGAAATCTACTGTTTTTGCTTTGTAGTTAGGTGTATCAAAGTTAGCAATATTATTTGTATGTACTTGTTGTTTCATCCATAAAGCATCCATACTAGCATGTAGTATTGTTGATGTACGATCGTTGAAAAACATATAACCATCTCCTTAAGAGGACTACAAAAAGAACGCAGTAATCCCATCGTAATATTATTTTAACAATTTACGGGTGTATTGTCAAATATTGTCGAAAATTGGCGCTTACAAATTTTAAAAGGAAAACATTGGAAATATCATGCCATTTTGCTGTTTGTGTAATTTTTTACATATGAGCATAATAAAAAAACACCTCAGTATTTCTACCAAGGTGTTTATTGGTTATTATTTTAATTCTTCAAACAACATATCATCACTTGATTCAGTTGCTACAGCTGTTTGTTGTGGTTCAACATAAGTTGGAGCAGTATATGTTTGATATGCTGGTGTATTTACTTGTTGAGGAGTAACTACAGGAGCTTCCTCTTCACCTCTAATATCTAAGAAACCTTTAATCTTAGCCCCGTGTTCAATCGCAACACTTGCTGCATATACATCACCAACAACATTAGATGATGATAAGAATTCTGCAGTATTATTAACAACGATTTGACCATTTACAGCACCACTAACTTTAATTTGGTTAGCATTAACATTACCAGTTACAGAACTTACCTTATCAACAAATAAGTTACCTGTACAAGTAATATCACCAGCAATATTGCATCCTGCAATATTAACATTATTAGCTTTAATACCACCAGTTACATTACCACGTACTTCTACGTCATCAGTACTAGTTACATTACCTTCTACCGTACCTTTTACGATTAATGCGGAATTTGTTGTTACATCACCCTTAATGACTGTACCCTCAGTTATATAAGAGACTTTTTTTGTATTTTCATTTAACATGATTCATTACCTCACATACTTTTACTTACTTATACTATCATGATTTTCAATCTTTTTAAAGCCTATTATGCATATTATTTACCTAAAAATCATAAACTTTTCTGAAAAGGAAGGGGATTTCTATGACAAAAGTCATAATGTATGATGAAAATACAAATCAGCTATATAACTATGAACTACAAGAAAATGATCCTATGCCATACACATATGGAAGAACATTATTATTAAGTGAATTTAGAGGATCAAGTAAATCTAATTTATTATATTCTACTGTTCGAGCAATGGAAGCATGGAATTTAACAAGACGTAATTATAATGCACCAATATATGTAGGGTATGCCTTTAAACGTATCTATGAAGGAGGACATGGCTTACAAAGTCAACACTATGCAGGAGTATCCTTTGATACTGGTCAAACAATG
>JAFXJJ010000045.1 GCA_017532345.1 Erysipelotrichales bacterium | reverse complement strand
TCACTTTGTTTAAATACTATAATTAGTCTCGTAACTCAAAGCTTTCAACTAATTGCATAAGTATTGTTGCTTGGCTAGATAATTCTTCACTAGCAGCTGCAGATTCCTCGGCAGTAGCTGAGTTAGTTTGGACTACAGCCGAAATTTGATCAATACCAGTTGTTACTTGAGAAATAGACATTGCTTGTTCCTGTGCAGCTTCTGCTATACCTGTTACAGCAACAGAAATATCTTGGGCATTTCCGGCAACTATTTGAAGTTGTTCAGCTGTACTATTGGCAATACGAGCTCCATTAGCAACAGCAGCCATAGATGCCTCAATTAAAGCAGAAGTATTTTGTGATGCTTCAGCTGATTTACTTGCTAGGTTACGTACTTCATCTGCTACAACAGCAAAGCCTTTACCAGCTGCTCCAGCTCTTGCTGCTTCTACTGCAGCATTTAATGCTAAGATATTTGTTTGGAAAGCGATATCTTCAATTGTTTTAATAATCTTTCCAATTTCTTCTGAAGTTTTACTGATTTCATCCATTGCGGAAACCATAGCTTTCATCTGAGTGTCACATTCAAGCATCATTGTACTAGCATCATTAGTCTTTTCTTGTGCAGCCTTTGCCTTTTGTTCAGTTTCAAATACATGTGTATTAATCTCATTAATTGTAGCTGCAAGTTCTTCTACTGAAGCAGCTTGTTCTGTTGCACCTTGTGACAATGCTTGTGCACCTGATGACACTTGTTCTGCACCACTATCTACTTGTTCTGCAGAAGTACGAATTTTCTTAAGAGTTCCATCTAATGTATGATTAATTTTACGCAATGAAACTAGAATATTAGTATAATTTCCTCTATAATTTGATTCACAGTTTGTATCAACATTAAATTTCCCTTCAGCCATCATTGATAAGAAATCGTCAATATCTACAATAATTTCTTTTTGGAATGTTTGGAATTCATTAATTGCACGTGCAGCATCGCCTATTTCAGTATTATCTGCCACTAAATCTACTTCACCATCAAGATTACCATTCGCGAAATCTAACAATGCATCACGCATCTTAAGAATCGGTTTAAGTAATTCATTCACACTTAAATAACCTAATGCGAAAACTGAAATAATGGAAATAACTAATAACACCAATGATAACATACTTACAATCTCTACGAAATTAGCTTGTTTATCTACATCATGTTGAGCTCTGGCTAATACCATTGAATTCAACTCTTCAATTTTAATGCTTATATCCTCCGTTACAGCATCATATTCTTCACCATATACAATCGCTATAGCTTCCTCAGTATTACCGGCAGTCGCTAAATCCATTGCTTCTTCTTCTAATGGTACTAGACCATTGGATAAACTTGATATTTCATTTAATATTGCTTTTTCCTCTTCTTCTAAGCCAAGTTCTTCCATTCCCGCAACACTTTTTTCACGATTTTTAGCTGTATTTACTTCAAACATATAGTTATCAAAGTGAATCACATCTCCAGTTGCAGCATAGAAGCGTGCTTCTTCGGTCAAATAGCCAGATGCATCGCCAAACTCAGTAAGATAATTTGTATACTGCAATTGTGCTGTTGTTGCATCTTGTAAATGTCCAATTGCAAGTTCTACTAAATAGGTAATCGTTAAAGCTAGAACTAAAAACAGAATAGTTACAAAACTCAACACTTTCGCCTTTTTGGCTTTCATCATTTTCTTTTTCACACATCATCCCTCCATTCACTTTTATGTTCATATCCTCTATTATCTATTAAAAACATGATGCATGAGCCATATGAACTCAAATTCGCCCTTATCAAATTATCGATATGTGAATTATTTATCATAATTATACATCTTATTTCTATCGAAAACAATAAACTGCTTTAGATATATTAATAAACAATTAAAATGTATATTAAATAAAATTTTTACTTACCACTGAACATAGAACTTTCCTAGTAAATAAAAGAAGAATGTGTTGCGCACATTCTTCTAAACATCATAAAATCTTATTAAAATTATAATTTACAATTTTTTTGCCCCATAACTACCACTTGAGGTAATTTATTAGTCACATCAATTAAATAATCACTAGTTTCTATTTCTTTAAAATACTCCAAAAACTCATTAACAGTACCAATTTCCTCATAGCCACTATTATCTGTTCTATAGTGCATCGGTATTACTGTTTTAGGTTTCAAGGTATTTACGATTTTATATGCCGTATCCGCATCAATCGTATAATGACCACCCACAGGCAATAACGCAATATCAATATGCCCTAATTCCATCAATAATGTTTCAGATAATTCATGTCCTAAGTCTCCAAAATGAGCTATTCGGATATTTTCATTATCAATAATGTGTATGATATTTTGTCCTCGTTTCTTGCCTTCTACTTCATCGTGATAACACTTTAGTTGAGTGATACGGCACGGATTACATTCTTTATAGACAAGCTTTACTGCATCAACGTAGCTATGATCTGAATGTGCATGAGAGCATAGCACTAAATTTGCTGATAATGTTAGGTCTGTTAAGCCTGGTACACTTCCCGGTGCATATGGATCTACCACAATTGAAAAACCATTACTTGTAATTTTAAAACAACTATGTCCTAGATATTCTAAATTCATATTAAAACTCCTTTCTCATCCATATATGTTCTACATGTTCATCATATTCAATTTCCCCATATTCCCGATAACCAAGTTTATTGTATACTGGCATAGCCCGACACTGAGCATGTAGTTTAATCTTGTTTCCACCTAGTAGTTTAATTTGATGCTCGATTTCGCTAATCAATACTTTACTATATCCATTTCCGCGATATGGCTTTAGTATGGCAATTCTACCTAACACATAATAATCTTCATCCTTATAATATCTACCACACCCTATTAAGTAATCATCCTCATACATTGTAATGTGATAACTTATATTATCTAAATCATCAAATTCATTCATAAACCCTTGTTCTTTTATGAACACTTCTTCTCTAACATAATACCAATCAATTACATTATCATTATACTTATAATTAATCATACATACCTCAATATTAATCCCTATATATTTATAGTCTAATCTATTCAGTTAAATAAAACAAGCACTACATTCTTAAAAATACTATGCACTTAGTAATCTTATATTTCTTTTTATTAACTATACTGACTAGTGTATTATTCTACAGATAATACTTTTTCGTAAATATTTCTAGAAGTACGATAATCAAAATAGCAGAAATATAGTACAAGCATTTACTATTCTTGACAATTAAAAAGGTCAATGAATCTAATTTCATTGACCTTTTCTAATATCTGACTAAACTATTAAAATTGTTCTCCGTAGTATGCTTTTTTCATAATCTCTACCATATCATCTACCATTGGTAAACGTGGGTTTGCTGGTGAACATTGGTCTTCATAAGCAAGAAGTGCTAGTTCTTGTAAAGAATCCATCCATTCTTTTTCATCAATACCTTGTTCTTTAAAGCTCATCTTGATACCCGCATTAGCTGCAATATCATGAACTGCTTTAGCTAATGAATCTACGCCTTCTTGAATTGTAGATGCAGGTAATCCAAGCATTTGAGCTATCTCAGCATATTTTTCATCTGCTTTATAGTAATTATACTTAGGCCATGTAGACATTTTTTGTGGCTTAGTACCATTATACTTAATTACGTATGGTAATAAAATAGCATTTGCTCTTCCATGAGGAACGTGGAACTTCGCACCAATCTTATGTGCCATTGAATGGTTCATACCTAAGAATGCATTTGCAAACGCCATACCTGCAATAGCGGAAGCATTATGCATCTTTTCTCTTGCTTCCATATCTTCACCACCAAATTCAATACTGCGTGGTAAATATTTGAATACTAGCTTAATAGCTTGAATTGCAAGACCATCTGTATAATCATTAGCTAATGTACTTACATAAGCTTCTAAAGCATGAGTTAATACATCCATTCCTGTATCAGCAGCAATACTACGTGGTAAATTCTTAGTGAATTCCGCATCAATTATCGCAATTGTTGGTGTTAAACTGTAGTCTGCTAATGGATATTTCTTATTTTCAACCTTATCGCTGATTACGGCAAATGGAGTCACTTCACTACCTGTACCACTTGTTGTTGGAATACATACTAAGCTTGCTTTCTTACCTAATTCTGGATAACGGAAAGCACGTTTTCTAATATCCATAAACTTTTGTTTTAAGTCATTGAAATCTACTTCTGGATGTTCATAGAATAACCACATACCCTTAGCAGCATCCATGGCACTACCACCACCTAATGCAATAATTACATCAGGATTGAAAGAACGCATAATCTCTACGCCCTTCTTTACAGTAGCAATAGATGGATCTGGTTCTACATCACAGAACAATTGATATGGAACTTTATTACGACGTTTATTTAATTCATTCGTAATCTTATTTAAGAATCCTAATTCAACCATTGAACGGTCAGTTACAATAAATACACGATTCATTTCGCGCATAGAATGTAAGTACTCAATAGAATTCTTCTCAAAATATATTTTAGATGGAACTTTAAACCATTGCATATTATTATTACGTCTCCCTATCTTCTTAATATTTAATAAGTTGATTGCACTAACGTTATTACCAACTGAGTTAGCACCATAGCTACCACAGCCTAATGTTAGTGATGGAAGGAACGCATTATATACATTACCAATACCACCGAAAGTACTTGGTGAATTCCAAATTACACGAATAGCTTTAACTCTCTTTCCAAATTCCTTTACAAGGTCTTCATTCTTAGTATGAATAGCAGCAGAATGTCCTAACCCATTGAAATTAACCATTTGTTCAGATAATGTGATACCTTCATCATTTGATTTAGAACGTAAGATTGCTAGTACTGGTGATAGCTTTTCACGTGTTAATGGTTCATTAACACCAACTTCATTACATTCTACACAAATAATACTTGTATTTTCAGGGATTTCAAAGCCTGCTTCTTTCGCAATCCAATGAGCACTCTTGCCTACAACATTTGGATTTAATTTTGCGTTTGCATATTCTGATTTATTTGATACACCAAACATAAATTTCTCAAGCATTGCCTTTTCTTTCTTAGTAGCAAAATGTGCACCATAATTTTTTACTTCTTGACACCATGCATCAGCAATTTCTTCATCTAAGATTGCAGCTTGTTCACTAGCACAAATCATACCATTATCAAACGCTTTACTCATCACAATATCATGAGCTGCTTGACGTACATCACATGTCTTTTCTACATATGCAGGCACATTCCCAGCACCTACACCTAACGCTGGTTTACCACATGAATATGCAGCACGAACCATTGCATTACCACCTGTTGCTAAGATAGTTGATACATCCTTATGATTCATTAAAGCATTTGTACCTTCCATTGTAGGAGTTTCAATCCATTGAATACAATTCTTTGGTGCACCAGCAGCTACTGCAGCATCATAAACTACTTTTGCAGCTTGAATAGAACACTTAACTGCTGATGGATGGAAAGAGAATACAATTGGATTACGTGTTTTTAAACAAATTAAGCTCTTGAAGATTGCAGTAGAAGTTGGATTTGTTGTAGGTACGATACCGCAAACAACACCTACAGGATCAGCAACTTCTGTGATACCTGTAATAGGATCTTCACTAATAACTCCACATGTCTTTAAATGACGCATATTGTTTACAACGTGTTCGCAAGCAAATAAGTTCTTTGTAGCCTTATCTTCAAAAACACCTCTACCTGTTTCTTCAATTGCAGCTAATGCTAATACACCATGTTGGTCTAATGCTGCAACCGATGCTTTCGCAACTATATAATCAACTTGTTCTTGATCAAGCTGACGGAATTCTTCTAACGCCTTCACTGCTCTACTTACTAAATCATTAACCTCTTGTACAGCAGGACTTACTTCTTTTACTTCATTAATTGTTTCCACTTTACTCATAATTTCCTCCATGTGATTTATTTCACGATATAAAGTTAGCACATTCTCATGGTTCATGCAATAGCTATTTGTGATTTTTTTAACATAAAGCGGTTACAATTTTCAATTAAGCGTTTTCAATTTTAAAAATACAAAAAAACACTGATTATTCCTAGCTTTTAAACATCAAATAAAAAAGCAACAGATAACAATATCTGTTACTTAATCAACCTCTAAAGAATAAATATGATGTGCAAAGAATAGCTTTCCAAAGAGGTATTTGTTGCTTGCACTCTCCGTTAAGCTATATACTTTCCCATCCTTATACGACAAATCCTCTGACATTGCTGGGCCATATATAGCTCTTGTTTCTTCGTCTAAATAATATAGTGGAGCATCTAAATATGTAGTTTCACTATCTTTGATAGCACTTGACTCATAAATATAGTAAACTGAGTCATTTAATCCATACGAAGTAGATAATACTACTGTGCCCCTATTAGTAACCGCAAAGCCTTGCACTTTATCGCGCATTGCATATACACGAATTGGTTTTGTAAGGTCATCTAAGTCATATACTTCACAAATGGCATTATATACTTTTCCACCATCTTCAATATGATTCTTGGTGTCATATTCTCCTTCCATATGAAATTCTCCTACATATAAATCATTATCATCTGCATATATGAAGGAAGAACGATTATTTACTAGTATACCTTCTCCAATATCAATTTTAGAGCTATTAAGTATCTTTGATAATTCAATAGGAAATACTTTAGATGAAACTGATAAATACACCATATCACCACTTAAAGCAATACCACCAAAGTGTCTAGTGGATGCTTTATCCCCTTCGTATAATTCTACATATCTACTTTCATTCTTAGAGTTTGTGATATAGATGCGTGATGCACTCTTGTCACTCATATAGCCTGATGTTAGTATTAAATCTTCACTGTCACTAACTGCAATCCCTTGCGGTACAAAATTATCATTTAACCCAGGGTTTATACATACATTATCTTTAATTGAATAATATTCACTATATAATATATATTTCATTCCATTTAATCCAAGTATAGCTAATGTAACACTACAAATTGTACCTAATACTAGTCCTTTAATAAATCTTTTTACTTTATTCATTTCTACCACTTCCTTAGAAATATTATAATACAATTAGTATAAACAGTAAAACACGAATAAGAAAAACGAGTGTTACCACTCGTTAAGGTATTATTATCATTGCGATTGTGATGATAGTTACTGATACAACTGTGCATATCACAATGACCTTCAACGCCCATTTCAACCATGTACTATAATCAACCCTACATATTTGTAGACCACCCATTACTACACCACTAGTTGGTGTAAACAGATTTACAATACCATTTGCTGCTGAGAAAACCATAATCATTACAGCTGGATTATATCCTAATTCTATTGCGAGTGGGCCCATGATAGGCATAGTAGCGGTAGCACAGCCTGATGATGAAGGTATTAAGAAAGATAATCCTAGATATATCAGGAAGGCTAATGGTGCAAATATAATGGCTGATAATCCATCTAGTGTATTAGCTGCTAGATTTAAAATATATACGTCTAATCCTGTTTCACTCATCAAAACTGAAGTACCTCTAGCAACAGCAATAATTAGAATAACGCTCACTACATCTGCAGTTCCAGCAACAAATGCTTCTACAATTTCCTTTTCCTTTAAACCACCAACAATCCCGCAAACAACTGATAAGATAAAGAACCACATTGATAGCTCTCCAAACCACCATAGTCCTAATGGCTCACCATTAAGAAATGAACTCCATCCAAATAGTGAATTAAAAATATTCTCAGGTATAAAGGAATCCCATGGAATCACCGCAAGTACCATAATGAGAAAAGATATAGAGAATAACACTAATACACCTTTTTGTCTATTAGTTAGTATTAAACTAATTTCAGTATTATCTCCGGCATACTCCTTATGCATTTCTGATAATTCAGATTTGGTTAAGATACTGCCTTTTTCATGCTTAACTTTACTAGCATACCTCATCACAAAATATATACAAATAACTAGATTCACAATGGTTAATATTAGTCCTAATATGATAATTACACCCTGATTAACCTCATATCCTAATGATACTAAAGCATCAGAGGCTATTCCTGTCGCAAATGGATTTACAGTGGATCCTAAGCAACCAATGCCTGCACCAAGTAAAATAATAGCTGCAGCTACTAATGTATCAAAGCCAGCTGCTACCATCGTAGCAGACACTAATGCGTAGAATCCCATCGTTTCTTCACACATGCCAAAGGTTGTACCACCTAAGGCAAATAGAATCATTAATGCAGGTATAAGATACAACTCTTTGCCGTTTAATCTTTTAACTAAAGCTTTTATTCCTGTATCTAACGCTCCTGTTTTGGTGATAACACCTAAAAAGCCACCTAACACTAGGACAAATACACATACATCAATCGCATTAACTAATCCATTATAAGGAGCCATCACAATTGTTGCGATACTTGCATCTTCAACATCAGGTAGTAGCCATGTGATGATAGCTAAAGCAAAGATAATGAGTAGTAATATAGAGAAAGCAGTAATCGTATTACGTTTTCTCTTTGCCATTATAAAGTAATCTTAGTTCCTGTTTGATTATTTAAAGCCGCTTTTGCTTTCTCTAGACTAGTAATTAAAGCAGAATTATTAGTTTTCTCTACAAATTCAATACAAGCTCTTACTTTCGGTAGCATCGAACCTGCAGCAAATTGATTTTGGTCAATATATGTATAAGCTTCATTGGTAGTCATATGATCTAGGGCTTTTTGGTTAGGGGTATTAAAGTTTATACATACCTTCTCTACTGCCGTAAGAATTACTAGCTTGTCTGCTTTTAAATCTATGGCTAGCTTAGCAGATGATAAGTCTTTATCTATTACTGCTGCAACACCTACATACTCATCTCCCTTAATAATAGGTATGCCTCCACCACCGACACAAACAACGATAGTTCCTTGTGTTAATAATGAATCAATAGTATTACGTTCTAAAATACACTGAGGTTTAGGTGAAGCCACCACTTTACGATACCCTCTTCCCGCATCCTCTATATACACATCTCCAGTTTTAGTCATTAGCTCAGCCGCTTCTTCTTTAGAAACAAAGGACCCAATTGGCTTAGTTGGATTTTTAAACGCTTCATCAAGCTGAGATACTTCCACTTCCGTTACTAAACAAGTAACTTCTTTATTTATATTACGCTTTAATAATTCATTACGTATTCCACTAACTAAATGATAACCAATATATCCTTGAGACATTGCACCACATTCAGGTAAGTGCATTTCAGGTATTTTACTATCACTTTTAGATGCTACTTCAAATGCTGTTTGAATCATTCCTACTTGTGGTCCATTACCATGTGAAATCGCAATTTCATAACCATCCTCTACTAAATCTACAATCGTTTTTGCCGTATTTTTTACTAATTCCACTTGCTCAGCAGGAGAATTACCTAAAGCATTCCCGCCAAGTGCAACTACAATTCTACCCATCTATTTTAAGGTTGCATACATAATAGCCTTAATAGTATGCATACGATTCTCGGCTTCATCAAATACGACTGATTGTTTAGATTCAAATACTTCATCTGTTACTTCCATTTCAGTAAGACCAAATTTTTCTGCTACATCCTTACCAATTACTGTATTAGTATCATGGAATGATGGTAAACAGTGCATAAAAATAGCATCTTTATTAGCCATACTCATTACTTCTTTATTTACTTGATATTTGCGTAATAAATTAATTCTTGATTCCCATACACTTTCTGGTTCTCCCATCGACACCCAAATATCGGTATAAACAACATCGGCATTTTCACTACCTTCACGAACATCATCAGTTAAACGAATGCAACAATCATTTTCCTGTGCAATAGCCTTACATACTTCTACTAATCTCTCATCTGGCCACAGTTCCTTAGGGGCACAAGCAGTAAAGTTTAAACCTAGCTTAGCACAAGCTACCATTAATGAATTCCCCATGTTGTTACGAGCATCCCCGAAGTACGTGAAATTGATACCCTTTAAATAGCCAAATTTTTCTTCAATCGTTAGCATATCCGCAATCATTTGGGTAGGATGGAAGGCATCAGTTAATCCATTCCACACCGGTACCTTTGCAGCTTCAGCAATGCTCTCGACTAAGTCCTGCGAATACCCACGATATTCAATACCATCATACATTCTTCCTAGTACTCTAGCAGTATCTTCAATACTTTCTTTCTTACCCATTTGCGAAGAACCAGGATCTAAATATGTAACACCCATACCTAAATCTCTAGCACCCACTTCAAATGAACATCTGGTTCTTGTAGATGTTTTCTCAAATAATAAAACAACATTCTTTCCTTTTAAATACTCATGTGGTACTCCCGCCATTTTTAAGCCCTTCAATTCTTTTGAAAGATTAATTAAATATCGTATTTCATCTGGTGTAAAATCTAATAACTTCAAAAAGCTTCTACCACTTAAATTAACGCCCATAATCTCATCCTTTCTAATGTTCTCTTATAATCGGCATACTCATACAACGTGGTCCGCCTCTTCCTCTTGATAATTCAGCACTTGGCATTTCAAGTACCTCTAACCCAGCTTTACGTAATACTCCATTAGTAACATTATTTCTTTCATACACAATGATTTTGCCAGGTGCTATACATAATGTATTAGAACCATCATTCCATTGCTCACGCTCAGCTGCAATATGATCTCCACCTGCACATTTAATTAAATGCACATGATCTATATCTAAATATCTTTCTAATATATGTTCTAAACTATCATCTATTTCTCTAACACTTAGCTCATCATCATTATTCCCTCTAGTGATTTCATATACCTTTAAAGTACCTAGAATTCCTGGATGAACAGTAAATTTATCATAATCAATTTGTGTGAATACGGTATCTAAATGCATGAAGGCACGTGAAGATGGAATCGTAAATGCAAGTATTGTATTAATCACAGTATTAGATGCTTTAAAAATGTTCTTTGCTAATAAATCAATCGCATCTGGTGATGTACGTTGCGAAATACCAATACCAATTACAGTCTCACTAAGATTTAAAATATCGCCACCTTCAACACTAAAGCCATTATCTCTCTCATAATACTTTGTGATCTTATCTTTAAATTCTGGATGATAGTTAAAGATATAATCACCATAAATAGTCTCACGATTTCTTGTAACTGAATACATATGATTAATACTTACACCATTACCAATACATGCGAATGGATCCCGCGTAAAATATAAGTTTGGCATTGGGCAATTACCATCTTATTTTCTTCACTTACTAAGTCTACTAAACTATTCTTTATTTCACGTTCTAATTCATTTAGCTTTATACCTTCCATAGTCTTTAATACTAAATCTTTACTATCTTTGATTTGGTTTAGATAATCATAAAGTAAATTCTGATACTTTTCTGTTCTTATTCCTGCTTCTACAATAAACTGCTTTAAAAACTGTTCTCTTATCTTCTCATCATTCTCAATAACATCACTCATTAAATCTTCTAAATATACTACATCTACTCCATTATTTCTAAGTATCTCCGCAAAGGCATCATGCTCCTTCTGCGCAACCTTTAGGAATGGAATATCATCAAATAATAATTCCTCTAAAGTATTAGGAGTAAGATTTAATAATTCTTTACCTGGTCTATGTAGTAATACTTTTTTTAATGGTTGAATTTCACTTTTGACGTTTATCGCATACATTATTACTACTCCTTTCTTATCTTTTACTAGTATGGTTTTCTAACGTCAAACTATACAGCATACATTTTATTTCACTAATCATTATTAATAATCCTTTTAATTTCATCTACTGGCATATTAACGATTTCCACAATACTACTAATATCAATACCACTACGATACATAGCTTTAATAATACGAGATTCACCTAGTTTAATACCTTCTTCTCGCACCTTTAATATTTGACTATATGACTTCAGTGCGATTTGCCGTAGTTCTCTGACTGATTCTTTTACTTGGGTTTCATGTAATCTTTCTACTGACATAATCTTACCTCCTACTTATTGTTGTTAGTAAAAGGAAGAATGACTAAGGTTTATTAGAAATATTTATAATTATTATTTAAAAGTACTTTAAAGCATACAAAAACGATATATCATTCGACATATCGTTATCAATCATTTAATAGTAGTCTTGTATCGCTTAATTTACATAATAACTGTAAATATATTATGTTCCATTTTTTGATACAGTTATACTTATTTTCTCATTACTATGTCTCCTCTTAAATTAGATAATCTCTTTATACCCTTTATTCTTGTTGTTATCAATTAGTTATATGTACCAAGAACGCAAAAGTACTGATTATTCCACACTTTTTAACATCATATTTAAAATTTAATAAATCATTTATTTAATATTTCAAATGATTACAAACAAAATAACTATCATATCATTAATATAGAAAAAGCGATACATTTTGAATGTATCACCTATAAACTAATTGCTTAATATATCCTTTACCTTTTGAATATCAATTTCTAATATTTATCTTCCCTTTAGCACTTCTATCGTCAAACGATTTATCTCTTCTTCATTTGTATTTAACTTCTGTATTTGACTGACTAAACTTTCTAATCGTTTCATATAGACACTTGCATCTCCTTCTATATACTTTTTTACTTTATTCATCTTCTTAATCTCCTTTCATATTACTATTGTCTTTATAATTTAAAATGCCCAAACACTTCAAATCTTTTACTACCTTCTTAATATAAAAAAGACGATAGGTCACTGACATATCGCCTACATAATATGTATATTTTACTTTATAGTATAATTCCTATATTCATATTATTTCAATAAAGCTTTATCGATAATCTTGAAATTAGCTCTATGAATATATAATGCTCGTCCATCAATCATTAATTTAGTAGTTTTAGGTAAATCTTCGCAAACTTCCCAATATACTTCATTCCCTGAAAAAGCACAAATTGGAACTCCAAGTTGTGATTGAATCACAACAACCATTGGTTTCCCAAAAGCATTTTTGTAATTATTCACAAAGCGTGCAATACTACTGAAATCACCTACACCATTTGCATTACTATCAATATCCTCTAAACTAAAATCAACTTCTTTTTCAATGCCTTCTTCAGTAAAAATAACAGTATCACCGCATGTTACCATTTCATGTCCATCAATCGTAATAGTCACTACAGAAGAAAGTGAGTAATTAGTAACACTATACCCTTCACTATCATACCCTAGCTCAGCTACTCTATTACCACTAATACTAATTCTCTTACCAGTCGTTACCATATTCAAATTACCATTATTGTCGTAAAACTCTGCTTGATAAGATACGCCCACTAAATCACCACGTAATTCATTTATTTCATTTCTAATAAGTGCACATCCTGTTAACGATAAAAGAATACTAACCATGATTATTCCTTTAAATAATTTATTTCTAAATCTTTTCATTTCTATACTCCTCCAAACATATTAAGAATATGAACATTTCTATCATAGTCTTATTTTAAAATAAGTATAACATATTCTTTTAAATTTGTATCAAATCCAAAAATTATTAATTTCAACGAAATAAAAAGATGATACATCACTTGATATATCATCTATAATTAATTACATCTTTTCTGGAGCTGCAATACCGATTAAATCTAATGCGCTAGCTAATGTATTCTTAGTAGCAATTAATAATCCTAAACGTTCATTTGATAATGCAGGATTTGTATCATCAATAATCTTGTGAGCACCATAGAAACTATGGAAGTATGCAGCAAGCTTTTGAATGTAGTTACAAATCTTATTAGGAGAACGTGTTAATGCAGCATCAGCTACAACACCTGGGAATTCATTGATATGTTTTAATAAAGCAACTTCTTTTTCTTCTACTAATAATGAATATGAATCTTGTTTCTTGAATTCAGGAGCTTGACGTAAAATAGAACACATACGTGCATGAGCATATTGTGCATAGTAAACAGGGTTTTCATTTGTTTGTTTACGAGCTAATCCTAAATCGAAATCTAAGTGTGTATCAACAGCACGAGATACGAAGAAGTATCTAGCTGCATCTACACCGATATCATCGCATAATTCTCTAATAGTAATTGCATTACCAGTACGCTTACTCATCTTAACTTCTTGACCGTTTTCAACTAAACGTACCATTTGGATAATATCTACTTCTAATGCATCTTTATCATGTCCTAAAGCTTGCATAGCAGCCTTCATACGACAGATGTATCCATGGTGATCGGCACCCCAAAGATTAACTAGCTTAGTATAACCTCTTTCAAACTTATATTCATGGTTAGCAATATCTGGTGTTAAGTAAGTTAATGAACCGTCAGACTTACGTAATACACGGTCTTTATCATCACCATATTCAGTAGTTTTGAACCATAAAGCATCTTCTTGTTCATATGTTAATCCCATATCAACCATCTTTGTGATTGCTTTTTCTACTCTACCTTCATCATATAAGCTTTGTTCACTAATCCATGAATCAAAACCAACACGATAGTAATTTAAGTCTCTCTTAATCTTTTCAAGTTCTAAACGTTTACCTTCAGTCTTGAAGAATTCTAACCATCCTTCTGGCTTATCTAACCATTTATCACCTTGTTCAGAAGCTACTACTTTACTAATTTCGATAACATCTGGTCCATGATATCCATCTTCAGGTAATTCTACTGTTCTACCGAATTGTTCAGCATATCTAGCATATAATGATAACCCCAAGTTATGAATTTGATTACCAGCATCATTAATATAATATTCTCTTAAACAATCATAACCAGAAGCATTTAATAGACGAGTAATACAATCTCCCCATGCAGCACCTCTAGCATGTCCTAAGTGTAAAGTACCTGTAGGGTTAGCAGAAACATATTCTACCAAAATCTTTTGACCATTACCTGAATTATTGTGACCATACTTTGTACCTTCTTCAACTACAGTATTGATAACGTCACCTAATGAATCACTCTTCATCCAGAAGTTAATGAATCCAGGTCCAGCAATTTCAATAGACTTAACACCCTTAGTATTTTCTAATTCCTTAACTAATTCTTGTGCAATCATTTGAGGATTTTTCCTTAGCAGTTTAGTCAAACGCATCGCGATATTTGTAGAATAATCACCTTTAGTGGAATCCTTAGGGATTTCAATCATAATCATTCCATCTTCTAATGTTTGATCATATAACTTTTGAACTGCTACTTCAATGCTACTAATTAAACCTTGTTCAATCTTGTTCATTTCTATATCCTCCTTTAGCACATCGAATATTTCTGATTTTCAATCAGCATTACAATACTACCAAAACCCTTAAAACTTGTAAAGTAAAAACACCAAAATATTACTATAATTTCAATCTTTTTTACCCTTTTCTTGCTTTCATCCAATTACTTATACGATGTAATCCTTCTTTAAATTCTTCAAATGATAACCCAACACTGAGACGTACGTAATCATCCATTCCAAATGCAAGTCCAGGAATTACTAATACTCCCTGTTTCTCTAATAAATCTAAGGAGACTTCTCTTGATGTAGTATCTAATATCTTATAACCAATAAAGGCTGTTGTACCACCATTAGGTATAAAGCCTGTAAAGTATTGCTCATTATCAAGCCATTCCTTTAAATAAGCTGTATTCTTTGAGATAATATCATTACTACGTTTCAGAATTTGATTTTTATGACGTAATGCTGTTTTTGCCATAAACATATCCCATCGACCTGGTGATAAGAACAAGTATTCACGATATATTTTAAGCTTCTCAACAACTTCCTCATTAGCAACAATCCAACCAACTCGAATACCCGGCAAACTAAACGATTTCGATAAACTACCTGTCACAATCGCTTTCTCATATTTACCTGCAAATGATTTCATTGAACCTATACCATAGAATACTTCATCATTTAGTAAGTAACAATCATATCTTTGGCATAAATCAATTAACGCATCCATTTCATCTTCACTTAACGATAAGCCTAATGGATTATTAGGATAATTAATTACAATCATCTTTGTATGAGAACTACATAATTTCTCTAATGCACGAATATCAATTTTCCAGTTTTCATATTCTATTACCATATAATACTTAACTGTAATGTCCATCGCTCTAGGTATTGAGAATAACTGTTGATGAGTTGGCATAATACAAATCACTTCATCTTCAGCTTCTAAAAGTGTTTCAAACACCATCATATTAGATAGATTAGTACCTGTTGTAGTTACAATATTATTGATAGGGCAATTATATAATCTTGTAATCTCTTGCTTTAATTCTATATTTTCCATTGAGGAAGCATAAGAAAGTGGAAGTCTATCTGCACATTGAACTTCTCTTTTAGTATCTTCATCACACATATCTAATAATTCTTTCATAGATAAAGGAGCAACTGTTGCCATTCCCATATCTATTTCAGCACGATTAGCATATTCTTCTTGCCAAGCTTCACATACAGATTTAACTAATTTCATACAACTTCCTCCATTCATCCGTAAACTATATTATACCATTTATTTACGTATAATGTTAGGACTAAAACAAAAGTGACCTAGTATTTCTACTAAATCACTTCATTTTAATTAATCTTTTAAAATGAATTCAGATAATAATTCATCTAACATCTTAGCTTGTCCACTTAATTCTTCACTAGCTGCTGCACTTTCTTCACTTGTAGCACTATTAGTTTGTACTACTGCAGAAATTTGTTCGATTCCCATTGTTACTTGTGAGATTGCACTTGATTGTGCTTCACTAGCTTCTGAAATTTGGTTAACTAATTCTACTGCTTCTTCTGTTGTTGTTACTACTTCTCGAAGGGCTGTAGCTGTCTTACCAGCAATAGCACTACCATTAGCGATTGCTTCTGTTGTTTGCTCGATTAACATAGTTGTATTCTTAGCTGCTTCAGCTGACTTACTAGCTAAGTTACGTACTTCATCAGCTACTACGGCGAAGCCTTTTCCTGCTGCTCCAGCTCTTGCTGCTTCTACTGCAGCATTTAATGCTAGGATATTTGTTTGGAAGGCGATATCATCAATTGTCTTAACAATCTTACTGATTTCATTAGACTTAGCTGTAATGTCTTCCATTGCTCTCATTAATTCATTCATTTGTGTATTACTTGATTCAATTTCGTTACCAGCTTCATTTACCTTTTCAGCTGCTACTCTTGAATTTTCAGTATTCATACGTACTTGTTCATAAATATCATTAACTGTTGCACTTAATTCTTCTACTGAAGCTGCCTGTTCTGTTGCACCTTGTGCCAAGCTTTGTGATGCACTTGCTACTTGATCTGCACCATTGTTAACTTGCTCACCAGCCATCTTAATTTGCGCTAGTGTTTCATTCAATGCAACTGTAATATGTTTCATTGATTCACCGATAGAATTAAAATCCCCAACATATTCTTGATCAAAGTTCACATTGAAATTCTTTTCAGCTAATTCATTTAATATATAATCCACATCATTTACTACCTTACGTAATGACACAATAGCAGAATTAAATGCATGCCCCATTCTACCAATTTCATCATCAGTAGTTACAGTAATTTCACAATCTAAATTACCATTTGCTAGTTTTTCAGTAGCTTCTACAACGCCATCAATTGGTTTCAACATCATACGGACAGTAATCACAACTCCCATAATCATAACTACTATACCGCCAACTGCAAATACTAAGATAATTTGAATAATTTGGAATACTGGTGCATTCAATTCATCATCTTCAATACCTGTAATACTAGCCCATGTTTGATTACCGATTTCAATAGGATAGAAATACTCAGTATAGCCATCACTAGCCACTCGTGCCACTTCACCTTTACTAAATGTTGTGACAGCACCATTAAAATCTGCAATATTAGAATATACATCACCGTAATTACTTCCTGGAACAGTGGAAGTTCCTGGTGAAGAATATAATACCGTTCCATCACCTAAAATTAATGTTGAATAAACTGTTTCATGAACATCATTTATTGTGTTTAATTCATTGAAATAAGCTAAGTTAAAGCTTACTTGTACAGCACCTAAGAACTTATTTCCATCATAAATAGGATAATATGTAATTACATATACATTTTGTCCTTCTGCTGTTGGATTACTTAAACTAAGATTCTTAGTCGTTTTAGCTTCATTATATGCAGATTCATCAAAGTAATAATCAGGAATTGTATGATTATCAACATTAACAATACTTGCATAGTATTGATTACGATAATAATCATAATTACTTCCCATCACTCCATCTTCTAGGAATAAGCTAAATCCCATTACAATTGGATTATTCTTAACGACTTCATAAGCTAATCCATTAAAATAGAACTCTAAATTAGCATTACTCGTATTCAATAATTTTTCTGGGAATGCCGTACTTTGTACTGTAGCAGGTGAAGTAGAATCATAATGTTCAACAAAATACTCAGCAAAGTTACTTGCTTCTTCTACTGGTCCTATAATTTCATCTCTGAATGTTACCGCATTTTTCTCAGCAAGTGCAGTTAACTCAGCGCGTGTAGCCACCTGAATATTTAATCCCGAAAAATAAACAGAAGCAACTGCTAGCACACTGATTGATAGAAATGCTGATAATGCTACACTGGCACTTAATTTAGTAGCAATACCCATTGCTTTCTTTGAAGGTTTCTTTAGTTTAATAGCCATTATATTTGCCTCCCCATATGTAATCAACTACATTATAATATCTCCTTTTTATAAATACAAATGATATACACTTATAATTTTCATATTCTGAAAATAAAAAAGATACATCTTTCCGATGTACCTTTCATACCAATTACTACAAATTTTCGATTTGAATTACTTTCTTATTTTCTATTACCTCATTTCGATTCTTAGGAACTGTAATAGATAATGTCCCATTAGTGTAGCTAGCTTTGATTTGATCATCACTTACTCCTTCTCCTACATAGAAGCTTCGTGAATAACTACCATAGCTACGTTCTCTTATAATATATCTACCATCATCTTCCTTTTCTTCATTAGCAGTAGAATGTGTAGCTGATACATTTAGATATCCTTTTTCTAAAGAAATTTCTATATCTTTCTTATCAAACCCAGGTAGATCCATCTCTAATACATAGTTATTATCAACTTCCTTAACATCGGTTCTCATTAAACGGGAATCGAAATCATGGAACATTGACATATCAAATAAATCATCAAATACATTTCTTCTTGTTAACATATTACGCATAATTTCTTCCTCCTAATATTTATACATTAATCAATACTAATAACTTTCTTTTCAGCTTTCTTTACTTGTGGGAATACTAAACGTAAGATACCATCACTTAGGCTAGCGCGAATATCTTCTTCAACAAAGCCATCACCTAAATAATAGTTACGACTATATTCACCTTTAATACGCTCATTTAATACATACTCTACACCTTCTTGCTTCTTAGCTTGCTTCACTGCTACATTTAAGTAGCCCTTTTCAAGTGATAAACTAATTTCTTCTTTCTTTACACCTGGCATTTCAATTTCAACTACATAATTACCATCTTCTTTCTTAATGTCACTACGCATCATATTTGTTGTTTCATAACCAAACGCCTCGTTTAATAACGAATTTAAACTATTTCTTGTTGTATAATACATAATCTTGTTCCTCCTTTAGCACTTCTTTGTTCCGAGTGCTAATTCCTTTCTAAAATTTTTTAGGACACCATTAGCAATCGCAACCAACAAGTGCTAATATCATCCTAAAATATATGAGGTAATTATCTAATCGATACCACTACCTCTTTACACCCATATTATAGCACATTAATTAGCACTGTCAATAGTTGAGTGCTAATTAAAGAAGAAATATTTATGATTGTTAAAAAATGTTGTTATAATACATGTTTTTTATATCAAAAATATATATATTATGTTGCTTTTTATTTTTTATTATGTTACTATCATAAACGTGATTTATATCACAAACACTTATAGGAGGAAAATATAATGAAAAAGTTACTTTCTACTCTTGCAACTCTTGCATTAGTATTAGGGTTAACAGCATGTTCAACTAATGAAAATCAAGAACCAACTGAACCTGTTGTAGAACCTTTCTCAGCAGTTTATGAAATGGTTGGTACTACTTCAGCTGGTAAACCTAAAAATGATACATTCATTTTCGAAGGTGAAACTACTGATGGAATTATCACTTCATTAAACTTCGACATCATCAGAAACAAGGGATTAGATGGTGAATATTCTAAGAAAGGTATCATGGGATACATGATGAATGTATCTGATGCTACAGTAGAAGCTACTGAAAATGGTTTAGCTTTAACTCATTTAGATATCTATGGATATACTGATGAATTAGGTCAATACATGATTTATACTAATGTAGCTAACTTAACTGATGAAACTACATTCAAAGACTTAACAGTTATGAACTATACTGGTGAAGTATTTGGTTTAGAAAAATCACTTCCAATCTACCAATATCTTGCTAACGAAGCTAATATCACTTTAACTGGTGATACTAAGGTTAGCGAATTATTAGCTATCTATGGTTTATATAAAGATGGTAAGTTTGTTGAAGGTTCTAACCGTGTATCATTCGCTGGTTTCAATGGTGGTAGAAGCTATGGTGAACAAATCGATGCTATCGTTGCTCATATCCTTGCAAACAACATGACATTAGAAGATGTTTATGAAATGTTTAGAACAGTTAACCAACAAAGCCAACCAATTCTTGAAAGAGATACAGTTGCTGGTGCTACAATCGCATTCGTTGGTGACTTCCAAAGAACTGTTTACATCGCTATCCACGGTGAACAATTTGAAGGTGTTGTAAACTCTACAACTACTGATGGTAACACAACTGTTGAAGTTGCTACTCAAGGTTTCGGTGGAGAAATTGAAACTCACGTAACATTTGATTCAACTGGTAAGATCACAACTATCAAAGTTCGTGATGCTCAAGAAACTGAAGGAATCGGTGCTGCATTGTATGCTGATGGTTCTGATTTCTTAAATGCATTAATCGAAGGTCAAGCTGATATTTCTGCTGTAGATAACGTTTCAGGTGCTACTGTTACTTCAGAATCATTAAAGAAAGCTGTTCAATTTGCAATTGATTCAGTTAAATAGTTAAATTGAGAGTTCATTGAACTCTCTTTTTATATCCATCATGTAACAAGATGTAAGAAACAATGAAAAGTTTTCAAAAAGGTCTTGCATTTCCAAAATATACATGGTATAGTTAACTTGCAAAAAGATATTAGAGGTAGCGATGCAAATGAGTATTATGCGGAGAAGGCATTCGATGAAGCATAAGAAAGGTAACCATCGCCGAACTGAAGCTATTGGCAAATAGTTTTGGTGGGGTTATAGGAAACACCTGTAACACTCCTTCAAATTTTTTGAAGAGGCGCTATTAACACTTTCGTGTAATCTGTGATTATGAGACCGTGCTAATACGCATGGTCTTTTTGTATAGTATATGAAAAGGAGATATTTATTATGAGAAAATTATTATGTACTTTATTAGCTTTATTAATGATTACAGGATGTTCATCTGAAGGTGGTAATACACAAAATGATGATAATACATTCGTAGTTGGTATGGAATGTAACTATGCTCCATTTAATTGGACAGATGCTGCAAGCAATGGTACTAACCATCCTGAAACTAGTGGTAACTATTGTGATGGGTATGACGTTCAAGTTGCAAAGAAAATCGCTGAAGGTTTAAATCAAGAATTAGTTATTATGAAATTAGATTGGGATGCTCTACAACCAGCACTTGCAACAGATACTATCGATGCAATTATCGCAGGTATGACAGCTACTCCTGAACGTGCAGAAAACGCTGAATTCACTACTCCATATTATCAATCAGAAATGGTTATGATCGTATTAAAGGATTCTGAACTGGCTAAGGCTACTTCAATTAATGACTTCAGTGGTCATAAAGTATTAGGTCAATTAAATACTATGTATGATACAGTTATTGACCAAATCCCTAATGTAGAACACTAAACACCACTTGAATCATATCCATATATGATTGCATCATTATTAAATGGTGAAGCTGAAGCATTAACAGCTGAAACTCCTGTAGGTCAAGGTGCTATTGCAGCTCATCCAGAACTTGCTTTAGTTACATTTGCTCCTGGTCAAGGTTTCAATATTGATATGAGTGAAACTTCAGTATCTATCGGTGTTAAGAAAGGCAACATGGAATTATTAAACCAAGTCCAAACTATCTTAGATACAATTCCTGAAGCTGAACGTACACAAATGATGAAGGACGCTACTAGTCGTCAACCATCAAACAATTAATAAAGGAGAATACTTACAATGAATTTAATTCCACTAGTATTAAGCAATGTTAGCTTAATGGATAAAGCAATGAAAGTTGTAACGCAATATCAATCTCTATTAATTAAAGGTGCTATTAATACTGTTATAGTGGCATTAATTGGTACAATAGTGGGATTAGTTATTGGTTTAGTTATTGGGGCTATACGCTTTGTATCATTATCACATGATCGTAAAGACTCAAAGATTACAGTAATTTGCAAGAAAATCTTATATTTCTTAACATCTTGTTACGTTGAGATATTCCGTGGTACTCCAATGATGGTACAAGCAATGTTCCTATATTGGTCTTTAAAACAATCTTTAAATTGGACTCCATACTTTGCAGCTATTTGTATTATCTCTATTAATACAGGTGCATATATGGCTGAAATCGTACGTAGTGGTATCCAATCCGTTGATAAAGGTCAAAACGAAGGTGCTAGAAGTATTGGTATGACAGATATGCAAGCAATGTTCTATGTTATTCTTCCACAAGCTATTAAGAATGCATTCCCTTCTATTGGTAATGAATTTGTAGTTAATATTAAAGATAGCTGTGTATTAAACTGTATTGGTTTCGCAGAATTATTCTTCCAAGCTAAGAGTATTCAAGGAAGTGTATTTGATTACACTGGGCCATTCTTAGTTGTTGGTATTATGTATTTCGTATTAACATTCACTACTACACGTATTCTTGGTATCATTGAAGAAAAGATGAATCATACTCATTCATCTATTCCAGCATCAGATACAACAGCAAATAGTATTCAAAGAGGAGGCTTCTAATCATGGCATTAATTGAAATCAATCATTTAGGTAAGAGCTTTGGTACATTAGAAGTTCTTAAAGATACTAATTTCCATGTAGATCAAGGTGAAGTAGTATGCTTAATCGGTAGTAGTGGTAGTGGTAAATCAACGTTACTTCGTTGTGTTAACTTATTAGAAACACCTGATTCTGGTGAAATCTTATATAAAGGTGAAAATATTCTTACATCCAAAATGAATATTAATACATACCGTACTAAAGTAGGTATGGTATTCCAATCATTTAACTTATTCAATAATATGTCAGTACTAGATAACTGCATTATTGGACAAGTAAAGGTATTAAAGAAGAATAAGAATGTAGCACATGAAAATGCTGTGAAGTATTTAAATAAAGTAGGTATGGGTAATTTCTTACATGCTAATCCTACACAATTATCAGGTGGTCAAAAGCAACGTGTAGCGATTGCCCGTGCATTAGCAATGGATAGTGAAGTATTACTATTTGATGAACCTACTAGTGCATTAGATCCTGAGATGGTTAATGAAGTATTAAATGTAATGCGTGATTTAGCGAATGAAGGACTAACAATGATTATTGTTACTCATGAAATGAACTTTGCGAAGGAAGTAGCTAATCGTGTCGTATTCATGGACAGAGGTATTATCTTAGAAGAAGGGGAAGCTAAGGAATTCTTCAATAATCCTAAAGAAGAACGTACTAAAGAGTTCTTAGGAATGATTCGTAAATAATTAAATAGAACTATAACCTATATCATAATTGATAAGTTATAGTTCTTTTCTTTTGCTTATAATTAGTCTTTTTCTTTATAAAGCTCTAGTATTCTACTCATACTATTTATTACTTCCCTATGATCTACTAGTAAATTATATACAGCATCCTCTGACAATACACCACGCTTTAAATCTCTTGGTAACTTGCCTAATTCATCATCCTCATAGTCGTGGCGCCATTCACCATCATAATATTCAATTAATTCATTTAACTTGGGTAATAGTAGCAAATAATCATCCAAATTATTTTCTAATTTAGATATTACTTCTGTAGCTTCATCTAAAATACTTTCCATATATGT
>JAFXJJ010000044.1 GCA_017532345.1 Erysipelotrichales bacterium | reverse complement strand
TACACCAGAAGCTAAAGAACTTGGTGAATCATTAATTAGTGAAGGTGCAAAGGTTTATGTGATTGATGATGCAGAGCTTCAAAAGGTATATGATAATTATCCAGTTATGTGGAAGAATGAAGATGCGAAACCAAAGCTTTGTTTCATGGGATGTCCTCATATGAGTCTTGAACAATTAAAATCTTGGACAGATAGAGTAGAAGAAGGCTTAAAGGCTTCTGGTAATTCTAAAGTAGTGATTCCTACAGTATTTACTGCTGCTCCTGCTGTTATCAAGAAGTTTGAAGAAACTGAATATGCAGCTCGTTTAAAGAAAACAGGTGTAATCGTTTCTTATATCTGTCCATTAATGTAAATGAATAATCCGTTATGTGGTAAGATGCCTGTTATCACATCATCAAATAAATTACGTACATATACAACAGCGCGTTATTATACAGATGATGAGATTCTAGTTAAGATTACGAAAGGAGGCAACTAATCATGAAGGTATTTAAGGGTAGAGTTGTAACTCCAGGTGAAGTAAAAGCTGAAGCATTAGTAACACATGGAGGATTAAATACACTAGCTTCTTTCCAAAAAGCATTACAATTTGGTGATAAGAAAGCTACATGTGGTGACCAAAATAATCCAGATTTATATAATAAACAAATGGCAGGTAAAGCATTATGCTTACCTCAAACAATCGGTTCAACAACAGGTGGATTAGTACTATATTGTGCTTGTTCAATGGGAAGACAACCTGCATGTATGTTGTTCTCTAAACCTATCGATTCATTAGCAGGTGCTGGATGTATTCTTGCCGATGTTTGGTTAGAAGGAGAGTCAGCTAAGATGCCAGTAGTTGATTCACTAGGTGATGAATTCTTAGAGTATGTAAAAGATGGCATGACAATTACTATTAAAGCTGATGGTGTTGTAGAAGTTTGTTAATGAAGGAAAGAAGGGATTATAAATAATCCTGTGGTCGACCCTATAAAATGATTGTGGTTAGGCTATAACGAAAATTGTGGTTTAGCTATAACGTTTCTGTGGTCAAGCTATAAACAAATTGTGGTTTAAGGAAAATCAAAAAGATGGAATACACCATCTAAATGAGTCCTTAAACCACTTTTTATATTGAATATGTATCGTTTTTGTTTAAACAATATAAGATTCGATTTCTAGTTCTTTTAAAATTAGTAAAACCATTTGCATTATAAAGAAGTCTTTCTAATTGCCTGTTTCTAGATTCAATATAACTGTTATTGATACGTCTGTTTTGAACCATAGAAAACGAATTGCATATTTCGGTAAACCAATTAATGAGTAGATTGTAGAATTCATCATATTCCTTAATATTAGAATCAGCAAACATAGAAATAATAGAAGATAATTCATCCTTTGCACTCTGAATTGAGGAAGTTTCGTTGAAGCGAATATATGTTTCTTTTAATAGATATGCTTGTTTTAAGTCAGGAAAATTATAGAATAGAAGCTCTTGCATATCTCTATAATTTAAATATCGTTTGAAACGTTTATTATATTTTCCTTGATTATCTAAATTTACATTATGATTGAAGATGAATTTAAACTTCGTTAGAAGATATTGAAGATTTTCATCTTCAGTAGAACGTCTGCAGCGAAGACGAACTTGATTAAAGCCTTCCGTAAGATGTTTGATGACATGGAAACTATCTGCACATATAATTGCGTTAGGGAAATATGTTTTAGAAATATCACGATAATTATCATATAGATCAATGGAAACAAACTTCACGTTATTTAATTCGCTGCAACCGGTTGAATAATCAAGTGTAGCATTTCGAATGGAATTTAGATAGTTAGAAAGATAATCCTTTTTACGATCTGGTAAGATATCAAGAAGAGTACCAGTAGAGAAATCCATTAGTAAACAACAATATAAAGAATCATAGTTCGATTCAGGGAAATAATGTTCATCAATAGATAATGCTTCAGGAAGAGATTTTCTAGGAATATTAACATGAGTATCGAAAATACGTTGGACTTTAGTGACGGAAAGATTGTGTCTTCTAGCAACTGCTGTGTAAGTAGAATCAACATATTTTAAGTCTTTCAATACATTAATTTTAGTTTCATAAGTTACATTCTCTTTAGGGTTAGCAAATGGATTAATTTCATGAAATGTAAAGTCACAAGAATCACATTTATAACGTCTTTGATTATAAATGATAGTACATTTTCTATTAGCTAATGTGGAATGAATCAATTTTCTAGGATAATATCCATGGATTTTAACTGAGTTCTTACAAAGCGGACAAGATGGATTTTTAGTTGGAACAAGACGAATCTTGATAAGTATAGAATCATCCGAAGTAACTAAAGAATCAATTTTTTCTAATGTTTCTAATTTGATATTTAAAATATCTGTGATAAACTTTTCTAAAGACATATATTGTCTTCCTCCTTTCTTTACAAGTGATTAGGGACAATCACATTATAAAGTGAGGAGTTTTTTATTTACACGGAAACCACAAAAACGATAAAGGTCAACCACAGAGTGTTTATAGGTTGACCACAATCATATTAAAGGTATATCAAAACCACAATTTGTGTTATAGGGGTGACCACACCACAGTTTATGGGAGAATACT
>JAFXJJ010000043.1 GCA_017532345.1 Erysipelotrichales bacterium | reverse complement strand
TTCAAACTAATAGTGTTGAAGTTAAATAGTAATAAAATACTTTAATAAGGTGAAATTACGATTTCACCTTATTTATTCGAGAGGTGAAATTATGGTACAGTTTCTACAACAAATCATAAATGGATTATCGTTAGGAAGTATCTACGCATTAGTAGCGCTTGGTTATACGATGGTTTATGGAATTATTAAATTAATTAACTTTGCTCATGGTGATATTTATATGCTTGGTGCATATATTGGGTTTATATGTATTCGATATTTACATATGTCATTTATTCCTGCTTTAGTAGTTTCAATGATTTTATGTGCAATTATTGGTGTTGTGATTGAAAAGATTGCTTATCGTCCTTTACGTAATGCAACAAGAATTGCTGCGTTAATTACTGCTATTGGGGTATCATTCTTCTTACAATATTCAACAATGCAAGTAATGGGTAGTGCTATTCAAACATATCCTGAAAATACAATTATTGATGGAGCTATTATGTTTATGGGCTTACGTGTTACGTATCAACAAATCTATATTTTCGTAATCACAATTCTGCTTATGTGTGTACTACAATACGTTGTTCGTAAGACTAAGGTTGGTAGAGCAATGCGTGCTGTATCTGCTGATAGTGATGCAGCTAGATTAATGGGAATTAATGTAGATAATACAATTTCTATCACATTCGCAATTGGATCAGCATTAGCTGGTGCTGCGGGTATTTTAGTAGGTGTATATTATAACTCTATTACACCATTGATGGGGTCTGTACCAGGTTTAAAAGCTTTCATAGCAGCTGTATTTGGTGGTATTGGAATTATTCCAGGTGCCATGTTAGGTGGTTTTAGTATTGGAATTATCGAAACTTTAGTTAGTGGATATGGTAGTTCACTATATAAAGATGCAGTAGTATATGCGATTTTAATTGTTATTTTATTAGTTAAACCAGCTGGGTTACTTGGTAAGAATAGAAAAGAAAAGGTATAGGTGATAATATGAATAAAGGAGTAATTAATAAGCTTAATGCATGTTGGCTACTTTTAATTATAGTCATCTATGCTCTTATACAAGGATTAATTGGTGTTGGTATTTTAAATTATTATTATCAAATTACATTAATTACAATTTGTTTAAATATTATTTTAGCGATTTCTTTAAACTTAGTTATTGGTGTATGTGGACAGTTCTCATTAGGACATGCAGGATTTATGTGTGTTGGGGCTTATGTAGGTGCATTAATTGTACAAAGTAATCCAACAATTGTAGGTTTAATTATTGGCTTAGTAGTAGGAATGATTTTTAGTGGTTTAGTATCATTGATTGTTGCTATTCCAGTATTACGACTACGTGGGGATTATCTAGCAATCGCTACACTTGGGTTCGCAGAGATTATTCGTATTATCGTACAAAATATGGAAATTACGAAGGGTGCTAGTGGTTTAACTAATATCCCTAAGATGACAAGCTTTACGATTGTTTATATCGCATTAGTATTGGCGTTAATTGTGATTGTGAACTTTGGACGTTCTTCGCATGGTCGTGCCTGTATTGCGATTCGTGAAGATGAAATTGCTGCTGAAGCAATGGGAATTAATCTTACTAGATATAAATGTACAGCATTCGTTATTGGTGCGATGATTGCAGCTGTTGCAGGTACATTATATGCTACATATTTCCGTGTTATTAAACCAGATATCTTCTCATTCAATAAATCAATCGATATCTTAGTAATCGTAGTATTTGGTGGTATGGGTTCAATGACTGGCTCTATTATTGCTGGTATTGTACTTGGTTTAATCAATATGTTCTTACAACCATATGCTGAATTACGTATGATATTCTATGCGATTTCAATCGTCTTAATTATGATTTTCAGACCACAAGGATTACTTGGCACTAAGGAATTCACATTCAGTGGTTTACGTAAGAAGGGAGGCAAATAAAATGGCACTTCTTCAAACTAAACGATTAACAAGAAACTTCGGTGGACTTGCAGCAGTTAGTGATGTGAATCTAACATTAGAAGATAATGAATTAGTAGGTCTAATTGGTCCTAATGGTGCAGGTAAGACTACGCTATTTAATTTACTTACAGGGGTATATGAACCTAGTAAAGGTACTATTGAATTGCGTGTAGGTAAAGAAATGCAATCTATTGGAGGAATGAAAGCTCATAAGGTTAGTCAACTAGGATTAGCGAGAACCTTCCAAAATATTCGTTTATTTAAGAATATGAAGGTTTATGAGAATGTTACTCTTGCGATGCATAAGGATTGTAAGTATGGATTATTATCAGCATTCTTACGTTTACCGTCATTCTATAAGGAAGAACAAAGAATGTATGATAAGGCGATGGAATTACTTAAATTAGTTGGTTTAGACAGCAAGAAGGATGAGTTAGCGAAGAATCTTCCATATGGGGAACAACGTCGCTTAGAAATTGCAAGAGCAATGGCTACGAATCCAACTATCTTATTCTTAGATGAACCAGCTGCTGGTATGAATCCGCAAGAAACACATGATCTTACAGAATTAATTAGAAAAATTAAAGAAGAATACAATATGACTATTTTACTAATCGAACATGATATGTCACTAGTTATGAATGTATGTGAACGTATTTATGTATTAGATTATGGTCGTATGATAGCTAATGGTACTCCTGAAGAGATTAAACATAATCCTAGGGTTATTGAAGCTTATTTAGGAGAGGAGGTTTAATTATGCTTAAGTTAGAAAATGTTGAATTAAAATATGGTATGATTAAGGCTCTTAAAGGGATTAGCTTAGAAGTAAATGAAGGTGAAATCGTTACACTAATCGGTGCTAATGGTGCTGGTAAGACATCAACATTACGTGCGATTTCAGGGTTAGAGAAGATTAGCGGCGGCTCTATCATGTTTATGGGAGAGAATATCTCTAAGAAGCCTGACACTGTGAAGATTGTAAGTAGTGGTCTAGTTCAAGTACCAGAGGGTAGACGTATTTTCCCTGAAATGAGTGTATATGAAAACTTATTATTAGGTGCTTATCTACGTAAAGATAAAGAAGAAATTAAAAAAAGTATTGAGGATGTTTATGAACGTTTCCCTCGTTTAAAGGAGCGTAGCAATCAGTTAGCTGGTACTTTATCTGGTGGAGAGCAACAAATGCTTGCGATGTCACGTGCATTAATGGCTAAACCTAAATTATTGTTACTTGATGAACCATCAATGGGTCTTGCCCCATTGCTTGTAAGAGAAATCTTTGATATTATTAAAGAAATCAATGCCCAAGGTACTACCGTACTATTAGTTGAACAAAATGCACGTATGGCATTATCAATTGCAGATCGTGCGTATGTATTAGAAAGTGGTCAAATAGTAGTCAGTGGTACAGGTAAAGAATTAAGTGAAAGTGATGAAATTAAGAAAGCATATTTAGGAGGATAATAATATGTATGTAAAGCATTATATGACTAAAAATGTAGTCACAATTGATTATGATGCCACAATATCCGAAGCTGTATCATTAATGGAAGAAACTAATGTTCATCGTATTCCAGTAATGAAAGGTGATAAATTAGTCGGTATTATTACAGATGGTAATATTCAAAAGGCAAGCCCAAGTAAAGCAACTTCTTTAAGTATTCATGAAATTAATTATTTACTTTCTAAATGTACTGTAGCAGACTATATGACAAAGAATGTTGTTACATGTTCTGCTGACTTATTATTAGAAGAAGCAGTGGAAATTATGAAGACTAAGAAAGTATCGTGTTTACCTGTACTTGAAGATGGGAAATTAACTGGTATTATTACTGAAACTGATATGTTTGAAGCATTTACTGATTTATTAGGCTTCAATGAAAAAGGTAGTAGTCGTATTACAGTTGATATCCGTGAAGATAAGCTTGGTGTACTAGCAAGACTTACTAGTCTTACTAAGGCTTCTGGAGTTAATATTATTAATGTAGGTGTATATCGTGAACAAACACCTTTACAAGTAGTAATACGTGTTAATTCATTAGAAATTGATGGCTTATTAAAGGCATTAGCAGATGATGACTTTAAAGTATCACATGTATTAAAGAATGAATAATAAATGATGCCAGTATATTACTGGCATTTTTTATTGGGATAATAAGGATCTTCTTTAAATAAGAGAGATAAGAAAAAATACAGTATAACGTAGTTCTTTTTATTCTTTATATAGTAGTTTAGTCACATAAGAAGTATTTCACCTTTACTTAGGTGTATTTTTTGTTAATTTGAAAAATAACTGAACAGCAAACTTAAGATATTTTTAAATTGGATATAATCTTATTTAATGTATACGAAATATGCTATAATATCTAATAGATAAAAGTTTAATAGCAATTATACAAACTTGAATTTGATGGTCAATTTCCACTCTACTAATGGTTGATTTCTCTTCCTTTCAACCATTAGTTCGTGTTTTTTTCTTAAAAGATGCCTATAATCAAAGTGAACGGAGGTAAACTATGGACCAAATCGAAATTGGAAAATTTATAGCAGAGTGTAGAAAAAAGAAAAATCTTACACAAGCACAGTTAGCAGAAAAATTGAATATCACCAATAGGGCCATATCAAAATGGGAAACAGGAAAAACAATGCCCGATTTTAATATTATGCTTAAGCTTTGTGATATACTTGAAATTAGTGTGAATGAATTATTGTGTGGGGAGAAAATTGATATAGAACAGAAGACTGAACAAATAAATGAATTGATACTTCAGATGGCAAAAAATGAAGAAAGATATCATAAAAGACTTAGATATTCAACTTATCTAATTCTCGCTACTAGCTTCACAGCGCTTATTTGTATGATGTCCTTAATATCACTCCTTATCCCCGAATGTGGATTTCAAAACTTTTTGCTAATAGTGTCTGTGATACTGTTTATGATTCCTTGCATTATTGCTCTTAAATATAAGGTAGAAACAAGGTATTATGAATGTAAGAACTGTCAACATATGTTTGTTCCTAACTATAAAGAAATCACATTGTTGCAAACGCCGACAAAAAGATTATTGAAGTGTCCTAAATGTAGTAAATGGACTTGGTGCGAAAAATTAGCCAAAAGATAAATTCCAATTTATCTAATAGACAGAATCATGATTTATCAAATCTGAGTTCTGTCTTTTTTTATGGCAAAGATATAAAAATAAAGCTCAAATAAGCAAAAAAAATATAATAAATCTCAAAATGACTGCATATCATCTAGTTTATTTCCAGCCACGAATTTAAAAAAGTTCAATAATAAAAGGGAGAAGCTTTATTAATTTTACTTCACCCTTTTGTATGAAATCTAATTTAACTTTTCAATAATTGCATCAGTAAACTCAGTTGTTGTTGCTGTACCACCACAATCTCTTGTGCGTACTGTACCTTCCTCTAATACCTCAAATAAGGCACTACGGATTTGTTTGGCAGGTTCTTCCTTACCGATGTATTCAAGCATCATACATGCGCTTAGAAGCAGCGCTGTAGGGTTTGCGAGGTTCTTACCAGCAATATCTGGTGCACTACCATGTACAGCTTCAAACATTGCGACTTCATCACCTAAATTAGCGCTAGGTAGGAATCCTAGTCCCCCAATAAGTCCACTAGAAAGATCGCTTAAAATATCGCCATAAAGGTTAGGCATAACCATGACATCAAATTTCTCAGGATGCATAACCATTTGCATACATGCATTATCTACGATATATACATCTGTTTCAATAGTAGGATATTCTTCTTTAATTTCATTGAATATAGATAAGAATAAACCATCACTCATCTTTAGAATATTAGCTTTATGAATACAACTAACCTTTTTACGATTATTCTTCACAGCATAATTAAAGGCAGCACGGATAATTCTTTCTGAGCATTTACGTGTAATGACCTTTGTTGCATGTACAGTGTTTTCATCAATCTTTTCTTCTATACCTACATATAGGTCTTCGGTATTCTCCCTAAATATTACCATATCAATATTCTCAAATGGTGTCTTAACATTAGGTAATGATTTAGCTGGTCGGATATTTGTATATAAATCATATTTTTCTCTTAGCTGTACATTGCAGCTTCTAAATCCTTTTCCTATTGGTGTAGTAATAGGCGCTTTTAAGATAATCTTATTTCTTTCAATTGAATCAAAAGCAGCATTAGGAATTAAAGCACCATTACGGTAATATTCAGCTTCACCAACTTCAAATGGTTCAAATTCTACATCTACCTTTAAAGCATCAAAAATACGTACTACACTCTCACAAATTTCAGGTCCTATTCCATCACCTTTAAATAAAGTTACTTTAGTCATAATTATCACTCCTTATATTTCCCAGTGTATTTAGTAGCAGGTCGAATAATCTTATCGCAATAACATTTGTCTTCAATGTTATGAGCTAGCCAACCTACCATACGTGCACATACAAATAATGGACTTGCAAGTTCCATAGGGATATTCAACATTTCATAAACAAAGCCACTGTAGAAATCAATATTACTTGATACATGTTTACCTTTGATTTCATAAATAACTTCACTAGCGCACTTTTCAAAGCGTTGGTAGAAGGCAAAGGCTTCTTCTTTACCTTTTTCTTCTGCTAGCTTAGCAGCATAAGTTTGTAGAATTTCACTTCTTGGATCACTTAGTGTATATACTGCATGCCCCATACCATATACTAAGCCTTTTTTGTCGTAGAAGTCTTTACTAATTAAACGACGAATTAATGTCTTAATAACTTCTTCATCTGTAGTATAGCCAATCTCAGCTATTACTGCTCTCATCATCTCAACAACAGCTTGATTAGCACCACCATGTCTTGGCCCTTTTAAAGAACCGACACTACCAGCCATTGATGAGTATAAATCAGTACCAGTTGAGGAAATCACGACATTAGTGAATGTAGAGTTGTTTCCGCCACCATGGTCTGCATGTAGCACTAATAAACAATCTAGCACTTCTGCTTCGATAGCTGTATATTGTTTATCTTTACGAATTAATCGTAGGATTGTTTCAGAAATACTGTCTTCCTTTTTTATTTTATGAATAATTAGGCTTTCATCATCATAGTTATGAATCTTAGATTGGTAAGAATACGCAATTATACTAGGCATTTTCGCCAATAGATTTAAACCTTGTGTAAGTGTGTTATAAGGACTTGTATCATCAGGGTTAGAATCATATGCGTAAAGTATAAGAATAGCTTGTTGAATCTTATTCATTAGGTTTTTACCTGGCATTCTTAGGATATTTAGTTCAAGAAAATCTTTAGGTAATGTGACACAGTTTTGATAGTATTCTTTGAATGTTTTAAATTCTTCATCACTCGGTAGATGACCGAATAGTAATAAGAAGGCACATTGTTCAAAACCAATGTGATTTTTAAAGTCTAGCTTCTTTATTAATTCGCTTATTTCATAGCCACGATAATATAGTCTTCCT
>JAFXJJ010000042.1 GCA_017532345.1 Erysipelotrichales bacterium | reverse complement strand
TGCAATGTTTGGATTTCGGTTTGATTTGTCAGCGCTGCCTTATCTACCGATAAAATGGTATAAAAATAAGGACTAAATTAGTGCTAACCCCTTTATTTTACTGGGTTTCTCTAACTTTGTCCTTATTATAACGCGCTCATCATCAATGATAAAAATGCGCTGTAGGTTTGTAGCATAAGCAGGGAGTTTCACCTTCTCTTTATCTTCAGCAAAGCGTTGAATATTAACTACTGTAATCTCAGCCTGCCCACTGTTACCTTCTTGCGCCTGATTATTTCGGAACTGCTCCATAAGCTCTGATCTTGTATTCGCTGTTTTAACCTCTATACCACGAGCTTCAAACTCCTGTGAAGCCTGTTCCAACAAATCAAGACGGTCAACGATAAAATAAAACTTTGCTACTTTATTCTGCTTAGCAAAATAATCCGTAAGTACATACGTCATGTAATATGACAGGGCCGTTTTTCCACTTCCTTGTGTATGCCAAATCACTCCTGACTTCTTACCTTCATCGAGTTTCTGCCTTACTGCCAATGCAGCAAATAACTGCTGATATCGCATAATGTGCTTCTGGTCAGTAGATTCAATTTTGCCGTCTACCTCTCGTTCCATTTTCACATAAGCAATTCCATATTTTATGATAAACAGAAGCCTTTCCGGACTACACATAGACGTAATAATTCTATTTGTAGGTGTATTGATTCCTAAGTTTGTTTGATATTCCGGAGCATGATGAATCACCTGACAGTTGAAATCAGATAATATCTTCTTCTCTACTACCTCATCGATGTCCTTATATGGATAATCCTTAATAAATGGAGCAATACTACTATTTCCGTTGTTTTCTTCCCTAAAACAATTGAATGGCGCACTTGACCTGGCCCCTGTACAATAAAAAGCACCCTGCACAGGGACTATTCCGCCCATTGCGTCATACTCCATGTTATTAGAAAACAACATCAGCTGAGTGATATTTATAAATCTCCTAAACTTTTTATTAGGAAATCTTTGCTTGTTCATTCGCTGACTCTCAGCAACCATCCCGCCATGATTATTAGGTTTTTTAACCTCAATAAAGACTAATGGTAATCCGTTAATAAATAGCGTAATATCTGGCCTAAACTCATCCTGATCTCTCTTGCATGTAAACTCAGCAGTACAATGAAACGTATTGTTTGCCGGGTTTTCAAAATCAATTAGTTTTATAGGAGATACGCTAGTCAATCTTTTATAAAAACTGCGGCCAAGGTCATCATTGTCTAGTTCCTGACGAATTGCACGAAGTGTCTGTTCTGCTTCCCCTTCATGGCCAGGATTAAGCTTTCCAAATTGCTGTAAAAAAACAGTTCTTAGTATATTAGTATCAGGATCGTACACTGTTCCTGCTGTTTCTTCAGAAATCTTGCCATAATATTCGTATCCAAGTCTCGTCAAGTGCACTAAGCCTGGCATTTGTACACGAGTTGCTTCATTAAACTTGTCATTTCCTGTCGGTGCAGACATATGCACACCTCCTCCATTATTCTTCCACTGTGGATTCTTCCTTAATTGGTACCCTCTCCACTATTTCATCAAGCTGAACATCCAAAGCTTCACAAATCCGAAGCAAAACATCCATAGTTACGTTTTCACATCGACCCATTTTTGCTATTGAAGCAGCACTAACATGGCTCATTTTCTGCAATTCCTGTTTTTTTATTCCTCTATCAATAAGCAGATGCCATAGCGGATTATAGCTAAAATGTGTTTTTAGTTGTGTTGTGGAATTATTCATTTTTGTTTTCCTCTTCTTTTAATGGCTCTTTGTTCCAACCTCTGCCAAAAAGCTGATTACCATTACCTGATAATTCAATTACTTTTCTCTTTTTTATTAGGGGCTGCGCTTCCTCAGCATAAAAGTCTAATGATCTGAATGATACAAATGTCTGCTGTCCTCGCTTCCCTACTGCATCATACTCTTTTATAATTTCCGTCAATGCTGGCTTCTCAATAGGATCCAGTAAGTCAGAGTCATGAACAATAAATGGAATATTAGACACCTCCATGTTAGCTAAATCAAAAGTAATTAACCCTCTGAACTGAGCACCACTTCCACCATCATCTCTTGTGCTAAAACTATATTTACCAAGCTTCTCTAACTGCAAAGTAGGTGGCCTCTGAATATCATTCTTGACAATCCTGGCTGTGATTTCTCGCATTTTCTTATTTACAACAGTTTCTATATCAGACAATTGGGTTGCAATCACTTCATCTCTTGTCTCAGCATATTCTGCGGCTGTCTTTTTAAGCCGTTCAAAAGTAATAAAGTTTTTATTAGCTTCTCGAAGGTTGTTCAGCTCTGTAGTTATTCTCGCATACTCTCTAAGCACTGCCTGAGTAACATTAGGAATACTTTTCACCTCGGCAATCTGTTCTTTAATACTTACTATTTCATTTCCAAGCAAAACATACGCCGTCGCGAGATCTTTTTCTGTTTCCTTAAACTCTGTAGTTAAGACCTTTGCCAAACTCTGATGAAACTGCTCTACTTCTGTTAAAGCCCTAAACTCTTCTTGCGGGAAATACTTTTCTAATTCTGTAAACGTTTTTTTAAAGCTCTTTTTCCCTTCAGTCATTTCTCGTCGTAACGAATTAAGCTGTGTTTGTACTTTTGCGCGTTGCCTACGATAATTTATAAGCATTTCATTTAATTCACTTAAGCGCTGCGCCTGCATGCTATCAAGATCTAATAATCCTTTACTACTATTTTCAGCTAACTGCTGCTCCTGAATTTCTAATTCAGCCGCTTTCTTTTCGTTTTCGTCGTATTCTTTTTGATTCTTTGCAGCACGAATATGCTCATATTGTTGTGTTTTTCTAAATGCATCCCTTTCATCAGCGGCTTTATCTGCCTGCTTTATCTGCGCATCAACAACATTATATTTGCTAAATTGCTGCATGTATTTCTTGATTGCGTCCTTCACATTCTCCTGCTTTGCAGATTGTAAAGGCCTCTCTTCATCCATTGTTTCTCTTTTATATACCCGGATGAATTTTGACATCGCTCCTCGCCAAGCTAACCCTTCAGTATTAACCGCATACTTCTCAGCAAGAAAGTTCCTGAAGTCGTCTATATGCATTTTATCTGCGCCTTCAATAGGTCTATAGTCTTTATCACATTTCGTAACTGACATATAATCTACTGTATTTCGCGCAAAATGGTATTCCTGACCATCAAACAGAAATGTAAAATTTATGGTATGTTCAAGAACATTTTCCTGGACATCCTGGCATTTTTTTACATAGTCTTCGCCTCCAAATACAAAATCAAGTATCATTAAAAGTGTTGATTTTCCTATGGAATTAGATCTATCCTCATCCCCAAGAATAGCGTTTAGCCCTTCATGAAATTCAATTGCCGGACGCTTCTTTCCATTGGCAACAAACTTGTCACACTGCACTCTAACCAACATAATGAAGCATCTCCTCTCTTAGTTCTATCTTGTTTAACGTATATAGACAGTCGAGTATTTCCATATACTCCCTAACATCTGTCACCTTGTTTTTCACCTTTTTATATAACTCCCCCGGCGTCATGTCACTCTTCTCAAGGTAAGACAATAATACCGGAAACTTTGATATTGTACTTTCTTTATATGTCGTTACTTTACTTGGAAATCTCACGACTAAACACCTCACAATTCTGAATAAAGAAAGCCACCACTATGCGGCAAGCTGTCCTACTCCTGTCTCCTAAATTTGCCTTTTTTCTTATCCACTCTGCCAAACTCTCAATAACGTCTTCCTTTGACAAACCAGCCTTTTCAAGCTTTAAAGAGCTTAGTTTAATCTCTGTTGCTATAGTATCAAAATCAGCCTCACTGTCGTTGAATGCACCTTCTATAGTTCTATAATATTGAAGTACATGATTCTGCACTTCATTTTTTAATAGCGGCTCATTCTTAATCTTCTCATCAATTCTTAATGCCTTGTAGTCCAATCCAATCATTTGTGATGGATTTTTTATTTCCATAAGCGCTGCCAAGGCTATCCTTATATCTTCTTCAAGCTCCATACGATCTATCGACTTCTGGGCCTCATATCGCGTTGATAGAAATTCTTTTATGTCACGCAGTTTTTTAAACTCTTCAACTGTAGGATTAAGCAAATATTCTTCAGATGCTTTCTCCCCAAGTGCTATAAGGTTGCTTACCGAATCGTAATCCTGCGGCCTTGTAGCTACTTTTTCAAACTCTTTAAGTTCATCCTCCGTCAAATCGTCTGGGAAAATCTGTGTGATTACATACCTACGCATAGGAACATCTTTCACATATTCCACTAACTTATCATGCGTGATGGGACATTCATAATTCACCTCTGTTAGGAATGGTACATCCTGAGGCTCTACCTTATCTGAAACCTTTTTATTATCTCTACTTAGCGTATATAAAAAAATATCTGCAAGAAATTTATCATACTCGGCATTATCAAAAAGACTTTTAAACTCTTCTTTCTTTTTTCTTGCTACTTGAACATCCTGCTCAATAACCTTACACAGCTTTTCAAATATATCGTACTTTAGATTTGGATTGAGGTCAGCCAATACTTCATTCTTAAAATACTCATATACTTTATCCGCAACCTTGCTATCAAGTGATGCCTGCTTTATGTCGTCTGGGACAGGATCTTTCCTGCTGACCAGACGGCTTATTTTTTTGGAGTTTAAATCAGTTGTACAATTCGCATCTTCCTGAAGGGATACTGACTCTAGTAAAAACCTTCCTGCTGCTTCTTGCTTATCATTTCTTACAAATCCACTCTGCATAATCTGAATGAATGTAGACAGTATCAGTTCGTTCAAATATATTTCTCCCTTCTCAACAGAAAAATATTGGCAAAACAGTGGCAAAACGGTGGCAAGTACATTCATTCCTCAAAAATTTATACTTAAAGCAGCTTCAGAGAAAGACCGTTTGAGCCCACTATCGTTATTCATTATATCACGCGCAGACGCAAAAATCTATCCATTAAGATTGTTTTTTATGCTTTCGCATAAATATTTCTCTGATTAATACGTCCTGAGTAAGACGTTAAAGACGTTAAAGGATTCCCATTCAGGGCAGGGATGCTTGGACGCAAGTGTCCGTCTCAACGGTCTCTGATTGGAAAACTAAATACAGCGTCAGTTCATTGAGACGAGCTGGCCACAGAACAAGATGGAGGAAATTTATCTTGGTGGTCAACTACGCTCTTTTTTCAAGCTGCCTGACGGATTTCCTCCGGGCCAACCTAAGGAGGAAATCAAAATGGCAAAAGACGAATTTTATAGAAACTTTAGTAATAGAGCATCATTCAATGGACAGGCTATCAGAGCCGATGAAGAACTCGTTCCTGTAGTTCTTTCCAAGGAGATGGCCCAGACACTTAAACCAGCGGGCCTCAATTATGACAACGTTGAAACCTGGACATTCCGTCATGGTAAGAAAGTCCCCGTTGTCTTCATCCCTAACAAAAAGGGTAATATGGAATCGTACATGAAGATTTTTAATGATGACGTGGAGCGGTATCTTAAGCACAAAGACAGCATTCTTTCCGACGACTTATCTCTTGATGAGTTTTTGGATAATATTGACGATGAAGATGGTTCTGGCTACGACCCTACAGGAACCACTGAAAACGAAGATAATGCTATGTTCTTAATGACAATTAGTATGTTAATCGATGACCTTGCAGAACAGGATGCGAACATGGGTAAAATCATGCAGCTACTTATCGACGGATATCAGAAAAATGAAATTCTCAGTAAAGTAGAGCTTGGTAAAGGTAAGACTCAGGGGTATGCATTTATTGAGAAAACCCAGAAGCTTGCAAAGGAACTCTTCGATAAGAAATATCGTTAATCGATTATTAAAGGCAGCAAAACTCTATTTGCTGCCTTTTCTTCCCCCTAAATCGAAATATCAAAGTCCTCTAAAATCCACATAAATTGGAAATCTTCGAGTTCTATAAATTTATCAACATAATCTTTATATTCTCTTGTAGCATCATGGGTTTCGTTGATAACTAATTCACCAATAGAAAGTATTTCATTTGTGGATGCCATTGTCAGACATTTTTGAGCATACCCATATGCCATATAAGGCATCCCATACCGAAGTGCACTAATGCAAATATCCGCATAGATCTGAGCACATTTTTTCTCGTCTCCGAGAATACCATGATCCAACAGGCTCATTATATGTACTGTATTCTGCAAATAGTAACCATTCAAAGGATGTATTATTTTTTTCTCTTTTTCTTGCTTAAGTTCCAAGTCCGACTGTACATTCAGCAAATCAAGAGGTATCTCTATCCACTCACCTATCAATGGTTTTACATCTTCCCACTTTGTAATTCTCCCCAAACTATGAGCGGTATTTCTTAATGATTTTTCCACGAATAAGAAACTAGAATATCCATTGTCGCGAGCATCTTCATATACCATATGTCCCAACATTCCGGATCTTGCCAAGAATCCTGCTCTAACATAGCTTTGTGCTTCAAAAGATCCTTCGTAGTTATCAACAAGTGAAAAAATAGATTCTTTTATGATTCTAATAACATCCCTTGTTAGTGCTGCAGGTAATTCAACACCTATTATATCTGCATAATCCATTAGCACCGGTATCCCATTCCTGATCCCCACATTTTCAACTTGAAAATCAGGTTGGATACATCCTTTGGAAATTAAAAGTTCACCAGCAAATACCCCTAATAGAAATGCTTCCATATTCTTATTTGGTTTTTTCATTATAATCCGTCTCCAATAGCAAAATAGTGAACCATCATTTCATCCTCGCTCTTTTCAAGTACCTCAAGCCATGCTATACATGTAATACTTTTAACTTTTGTAACATTATTCACATAGCTTCTTGAAATCCAATTATCTAATGATGTATCCCCGCATATTACTAATCCACCAAATATCGTCTTGACTCTTATACTTCTTGCTCCATCATTGTCATAAAAAGAATCAAATGAAAATGAGCCTTCTAAGACATACTTGCCGTTAACGCTGATGTCGTCGATTTTTGTAATGCGATTAAAAGTTTTATAAATCTGTTCAATCGCTCCATCATCTGACAGTATAGAGCTTTTGTATAATAGCCTTTTCGGGCGCTGTATTATCGACTTACTGTTTTTCTTATTATTCTTACCTAGAACATATAAAAATATTTCTGCCAAATAATGATCATACTCTTTTTTATAATAAAGAGTCGCCAAATCGTTCTTTTTCACTGTTGAAATAGTACTATCATCTTTTATGAGATCAAACAGCTTTTCGTAGACGTCACATGCAAGATTAGGATTTAATGCCTTTAGGATTACTTCTGTGAAATATTTATAAACCCCATTTATTATTTTTTGATCTGCAGATGCTATAACAATATCTTCTGGTACAGGATCTTTTCGATTAATAATATTACTAACTTTTTTTGAACTAAGATCACAAGTACAATTTGCTTCTTCCTGATTAGTAATTGCTTCTAGTATTAACCTGGCTGCTGATTCTTGCGAATTTTCCCTAGCAAATCCACCCTGAAGAACCTTAATATAAGTTGCTAAAACCAGCTCATTCATAAATCACCAGTTCCTTTCATTCCTCATATATTTATAAACCTATCGTTGAACTGTATGCACTTTTTCGATAACCATAGTGAAGTGTCAACCCTCCGCTATGGACCAGTTCCTACTGAGTTTATTTTATCCTAAAAAGAAAAGGCCTATCCAAGGCCAAATCTATCGTTTAACGATAGTGCCTGAGTAAGCCTTAGAAATCAATGCTTTTACCCTTTATAAGTGTTCATCTTTGACAGCAAAACGACCGTCTCGACGTGTGCGGTATGTGAAAACATATCATATGGTACTACTTTCTTAACTTCGTATACTTCTTGAAGTTTGGCTAAATTCTTACCAAGTGTTGATAAGTTACAAGATACATAAACAATCTTTCTTGGCTTATTTTGAAGTAAACAATCAATGAATTCATCACTTAGTCCTGTTCTAGGTGGATCTACAACCACTGCATCAATTTGTTTACTCTTTGTAATCTCTACAATCTCCTTACCTGCATCATTACATACAAACGTTACGTTATTAATACTATTACGTCTAGCATTATCATTGGCATTATTAACAGCACTTGGAATGCTTTCCACCCCAATAATTTCATCTGCTAGGTCAGCAATCTTTAATGAAATACCACCTATCCCACTGTACGCTTCTACAATTGTATGGTAATGTTCTCCCTTAAGCATATCATATACACCTTGGTATAACTTCTTAGCTTGTACAGTATTTAATTGAAAGAATGATTGATTAGATATTTGAAGTTGTAATCCATCAAAAGTAAATGGTAAATACTCTTCACCCTTAATAATCTTTACTGGGCTACCAAACACTTCTCCTCCTGGTAAGGTATTGATACTTTGACCAACATTTACCATTCCATCAATACTCATAATATCATCAACTAACTTCATATCTAATACTTCATTACCGGTTACTAATGTACATTGATATTTACCATTCAAATGACGAAGAACAAGTGTACGAAGTCCCTTCTTAGTTTTACGATTATATCCCTTAGCATTATGCTTTTCAAATAGTACCTCAATCTTTTGACGTACTTCTTCTAATGCTTTCTCATGTACCACACAGTATTCTACTGGTGTAAACACATTAGAATTAGGTAGGAATAACCCACATTTTAAAGCTCCATCAACTTCTTGTAGAGGCATTTTGATTTGATTACGATAATGGAATAATTGTTCATTGTACTGCATACGTTCAATCTTATCTACACGTACTCCAGCATATTTAAACAATGCCTGACACACTACCTTACGCTTTTGCTCTGCTTGTTCTTTGGCATGCAGCCCCATAAGTGCACATGAACCACATTTCTCTACCTTACATAATTTATGTACACGTGATGTACTTCTCTTAATAACCTTCTTTAGTTCACCAACTAAATATGTCTTCTTATCTTCAACTATCTCAATATCTACTAATTCATTAGGAAAAGCCCCCATTACAAATACAGGTTTCTTATTGATATAACCAATACCTTCTCCATTAATTCCCATTTTCTTTATTTCTGTTTTCATCGTAGTACCTCACTTAATTAATCCTATTATAAAGCATACATAATATATTCGTAAACAAAAAGAAGAATAAGCATCTTATTCTTCTACAATAAATTGATCTTTGATATCAGCTACAATATCATCAACATTCTCATTAACAATCATAAATACATATTTACCTTCAACAACTATCTCACCTTTACGAGCTATTTCATATACTTCAGGTATATATGTCTCAAATTCATCTTGAATTTCTAATAACCGTTTCTCTAATACAGTTCTAACACCTTCAACCAGTGTTTCATCACTAACTTCAATCATTACTAATACATCAGCCTTCACATCTAAGAAAGCTTCACGATATTCAATTTGTAGTGCTTGACTAGGATCTAATCCAAACATTGTATAGAAATCTGATTCATTCATCTCAGTTAAGAATGTGTCATAATATTCCTCCTGGATTGCTTTAGAATATTCATCTAAGTTTAAATTTATAACTTTCTCAGCTTCCTTAGCACACCCAAAAAGCATCATTACTATAAACAAGCATTTAATAAAGCGTTTCATTTCATATCTCCTTACTGTACTGTTCGATGTTGAACAGGCTTAGATGTAGAAGTAATCGGTTGAATAGAATACCCCATCTCTTGAAGTGTTTCAATAATTCTTGGAAGAGCTTCTAATGTAGAAGTATTTGTATTAACATCATGCATTAATACAGTTACTTGACTTGAATTACCACATCCACTAATAACAGCATTATAAATCTCATCTGGTGTCTTAAGAGTACCAGTTGCATCTAAGCTAGATACATTCCAGTCATAATATTCCATACCTAAATCATCAATAAGATTTAGCCAATTTTCTAATGGTTCATCACTGTATGTTGCAAACATTGAGTTACTAGAACCACCAGGGAAACGGAATGCTGTTACTACCACACCTGTTTGTTCTAATATACGTCGATTGTTCTCTAATATTTCTGCTTTTAAAGCTTCAGTTGATGTATAAATCTCTTCATACTTATGAGTAACCGTATGATTACCTAATGTATGACCTTCCTCAACAATACGATTTAATAAATCTGGATGATACTTAATCATTACACCTTTAATAAAAAATGTAGCTTTTACGTTATATTCAGCTAATACATCTAATACTTTTGGTGTTAAGTCTGTTGGACCATCATCAAATGTAAGATAAGCAATCTTACCAGTATCATAATTTACTTCATTAACATTAGTTTCTTCCCTAACAGGCTCTTCTTCCTCTAATAGTTGTGATTTCTCATATGTTAATTGAGAAATATAAGATTCTAATAACATCGTACGTTCACTATATTCTTCTTTCATAGTAGCAAAATCTTCTTTTAGATCTTTCATTGAAAAATACGTGAAACTACCACCAACCATTAATACTAGGTTTAATATACATGAAACAATCGCAACAATAATTAATGTCATTAATTGTTGAAGTCGTTTTTCTCTCTTTGTTTTTACTCTTTTTGCCATAACTTCACCTACTAACGGAACTATTATAGCACTAATTCACTAATTTGAAAACAATGATAATACTACAAGTACAATCATTTATACTTATTACTTATTAGAATATTGTAGTAATTTAAGTATTCATCAAAATCATCAATCGTATATGCATAGCATCTTGCAAGCCTTATATAAAACGCAATTAGCATAATATTTCGCTTAGTTTTAATATCTCTACCAAAATAAACTAGCAGTTCATTATAGTCGATATCTTTGAATACTTTTAAGTCAGAAAATACCGCAAAGTAGAAATCATATAAATAATCACCTACCACAGGCATCGGATCAATTACTTTCAATTTACTATCACTTACCAGAAAATTATGTGCCCCAAAATCACCATGAAGCAAATATTTACCACTAGTATATGCTTTTAAAGATTCTAACGCTTCACTAACTTCAGGAAATGACATATCTAATTGTTTGATTATTTCATCTGAAAATTTAACTTCATCATTTAAGAATTCATACCAACTTTTCTTATCTTCATATAAATAACCATAATACTCATAGTCATATTCCTTATATTCATTAACAATACTATATATTTGTCTCACTATCTCATGAGCATCTAACTCACTATTAACTAACTTAATACCATCAATAAACTCAAAGCATATATACTGTAAGTCTTCATTACAACATACTACCTTTTGAAAACACTCTATATCTTTATAGAAATCTAAGAAAGCTAATTGTGATTTAAAGGTTAGTGAATCTACCGTTTTTACTAAATACTTGTTGGCAATACTAAAGACGATTGAATCAGTAGCACCTTCAGTATAGTAAATAAGATCATTAATACCAACTTTAATACTCAACTTTGATTCAATATCATTCAATATTTTATCTATATTTTTATGTTTAATAAACCTAGCTTCCTCATTCATAAACTACAAATCCTTCCAATATCTTCTAGTAATAATTTCTTTAGAATTAATAATATTGACAACTTTATCTTGAAGAATAAAGCCATTATTCTCCATTACTTTGGCTGAACCAATATTTTCATCATCACAAGTAATTAATATTTTAGATAACCCTATTTCTTTGGCTTTTTCTAACGCATAACTCAACATCAAACTACCATACCCCTTGTTCCACTCAGAATATCGAATGCCATACCCAATGTGTCCACCATATTGTAGTAAAGCATCATTTAATTGATGTCGAATTGTGATTTCTCCAATAAAATAATCACTTTCATCATCTACTAGCCAAAAATAATGAGAACCAACTCTACCTGGTTTTAAATTAATCTCATTGCGATAATTATGATACTTTTCAAAGATATCATATGATTTCGCATCATCAAAAGCATATGTTGTTACAAGGTTGTTTTGATATTCTTCATATGCTTCTATGTATGACTTTAAGTATTTTTCATACGGTTCAATAAGTACAATCATTTTTAGTCCTCACTCTTAATCAAAATACCCTAACACCATCTCAGCAGTAATCTTTAGTCCTACTAAGATACTATCTATACGTACCTTTTCTTCTCTAGTATGCTCACCATGCCCAAGATATGATCCCATACAGATAGCTGGTACTCCTAAAGACATTGGAATGTTGCAATCCGTAGAACCCGATGTTTCATAACACTTTAAGCCTGAATACTTTTCAGATACAGCAATAGCCTTTTGAGTCATATTTCTTAAAATACTATCGTCTTTTAAATTTCCACAAGGACGAATTCCTATTTCTTCAACTGATATCGTACATTTATTATTTTCTAAGAACTTTGAAATAGTATTTTCAAAGAATTCCTTCATGCTAGCTAAACACTCCACTGTATCTGAACGATACTCATATAAAACAGATGCCTTCTGTGCAATCGTATTCACTGATGTACCACCTTCAATAATGCCTACATTATATGTCGTAATTGATTCATCAATTACTGGTACTTCACATTTATATAATTTACATATTAACTTTGATAATAAGGCAATCGCATTATTATTACCAAAATCTCTAAACGAATGTCCACCCTCTGTTTCAACAGTAATCTTATAGCGATGTGAACCTACACATTTATTTACTACTGCCACATATTGCCCATCAAATGTATATACCTCACGTATTCTATCACCATAGGTATTCATAATTTGTTTAATACCCTTAAGATTACCTAGACCTTCTTCACATGAATTAGCAGCAAATAAGACATTACAGTTTGGTGTTAGATTATTTAGAATACAATATTTGAATACTATCATTAGTATTGCTAGACAAGTAGTATCATCCCCTACTCCTGGTGCATACAAATACTCTTCATCACGGCTAAAAGGTAATTCATCTAAATCTGGAAATACAGTATCCGTATGTGCAGTAAATAAAATAATATCATTACTATTACTGCAATCAAATTCTACTAATACATTCTTAGCTTCGTCAATATGTACAGAATTAACACCTAATTTAGAAAACCACTCACATATAAACGCTGCTCTCTTATCCTCATAACCACTTGGTGCAGAAATTCTACATAAGTCTTCGATTAATTGAAGCGTTTCTTCAAAAGAATCCTCTAAATACTGTATAACTTCTTTATTTAATCCATACTCCATATTTATCTCCTTTTCTCACATTAAGTGATTCTAATTTATACTATTAATTTTACTTTCTAAAAATAAATATCATATTAAAAATATGCATAAATACTATCTTTTCATGAATTCAACGATTACATCCTTCACTTGCTTAATAGCTAATACTGAATCGTTTAACTGTTGATTATACAAATGTCGCTCAATACCAAGTACTCGATCATTGTAAGTAGAATCAACAAACCATTTTTCTAAGCATGGTATAAAATCAGGATATTCTTCTTTACTACCATATACTCCAATTATATATAATCTTTTAATAATTTCTTCATAATTATCATTATGCATAAAGTAATCTTGGCTTCTTTCATTGAAGATAAAATATAAAGATGAAGGATTACCACCATACATTGGAACGATTAAAATTACTTTATCGTAACTAACCATTTCTTCATATATGGAATATACATCATCATTTCGATATATACATTCACCATCAAAGCATTCATAATTACAATTACTGCATGGTGAATTATTAGTATTTCTAAAGTAAATGATCTTATCGTTATTAGATGAAACATAGCTTGCGATTTCATCGCAGTTGCCATTTGTTCTTGCCGAGAAGCTTATTATTAAATTCATTTGGTATCCTCCTCAAAATTCAAAAAAAACTATGATAATATCAGAATTTTCAACATCATTTTTATTTTTAAAACATTACATTCAAAAAATAAATATCAAATACATTTATATAATAACAATTTATTTCTCTATTTTCTATAAAACTTTTAAACAAAAAAGAACGGATATAACCGTTCTAATCCTCTTGTGACCATGAAGATGATTCATTACTACGACGTACTAAGATAGCCTTTTGATTCTCAGATACGTTAAGCATATGTAAAACATCTAATTCTTCTTGATCTGTACACCCTATTAACAATTTAATTTCGCAATCCCTTTTAATAATATCTGTACTGACAGCAATAGACTTAATCTTCTTATTTACATCACTTCCAAAGAATACATCAATTTGTGACCCATCACTTGAAATTGTATCTGTTAGATAGCCGTAATCTACTGGATAGACCATATCATCATATCTAGGATGTTTAGAATGCTTAGGTCTTTCGATTACTACTGAAGAAGAAAAATATAATGAGTCTAATTTCTGCCAGAAATATGCGTTATTTTCAAGTTGTTTCATTTTTTCACACCCTTATCTTAAATAAGTATATAAGATTTTCAGGAAAATGTAAACACCTGTAACAAAGAATTTTGAAAAATGTTACTTACTTATGAAAATTTTTCACTTTCTCAATTGAAATATCTTGAATAGTACGACAATTACACATTCTCATAGCTTCAGCAAGCTCTTTTTGATACTTTTCAGCTAAACTTGCAACACCATCTGCACCCTCTGCAATGGCAGCCACAACAAATGGTCTACCAACCAAACAACCATCAGCGCCTAGCGCTAACATCTTAAATACATCATTACCACTACGAATACCACCATCAACTAGTACTTTCATACGACCATTTACAAATGCGCAAATATCTTCTAATACTTCCACACTACTTACACAATTATCTAATACTCTTCCACCATGATTACTAACAACAATTGCATATGCACCAGCTTCTAGTGCTTTTTTAGCGCCTTCTACACTCATAATGCCCTTTACAATAAATGGCACATCAATCTTAGATGAAATCTTCTTTAAATCTTCGACACTCTTGAAAACAATTGGAGTAGCAGTATTCTTTAAATGTACTAAACCACTAGCATCTACATCCATTGCCACTGCGATAGGCTTATGCGACATTGTTTCTTGTAGCTTCATCTCAACAATCTCATCACTCCAAGGTTTGATTGTCATAATGCCATATCCATCATGTGCTTCTAATGCCTTCATTGGAGCTTTGAAGAATGCTTCATTAACACCATCTCCATAAAATGGCACCATACCTACACGCTTCATTCCTTCACAAATATCATTTGTGTATAAATATTCATTGTACTCTGTCCCAAAGTGTTGAGTAACATTCGCAATCGGTGCAACAAAAATCGGAGCACTTAGCTTCATTGAGAATAACTCTGTAGAAGTATCTACCTCATAATCTTCATGAATACAATCATATACTAATCCAATATTTTGAAGCATCTTCACATTACGAACAAATCCTTCACCACTACCCTTACCACCAGGTCCAGGATTTAATCCACGACATACTTCGCCATTACAGTTCTTGCACCCTTTACACACATTCATCTTTTCTCTTGCTTTTTCATGTAGTTCCATAATTAATACCTCATAACCTATTTCTTTCATTATACTCCAAAATAAAAGATTGCAACAAGTGCAATCATATAATCACTGCAAATAATGATGTTAATAAACCAGTGAATACTAATATCATCTCTAATGTAAGTGGTGATAAACCAATCAAGATACCTACAATAACTACTGAACCGACAATTAGCTTCATCACATAATGCCCGATATTTGATACGCATAGCTTACCTAGTATATTACCAATAATACATATTTGATATGCTTCTACAGCTAGTATCATACATATAATAAATACATCTATTCGCTCAGTTAATGATCCTGTTCCTATTAATGTCATTGATGATATTAATGTAGTTACTTCATGATTATGAATCTCTAAATCTGTTGAACTAATAAATATCATTAGTAAGACTAAGAATAAGCTACCAATAATATTACCTATTAAACTTTCCTTCACATATTGAAATTTTAAATACAAGATATATAACGTATGACTAAGGCATATTGGTAATATCTTTAGTACCTCTACAATTGAAATAGTTCCTAACTCTAATGTAAGCATATTATAAGGAATATTAAATAGTATTGTAAGTATCATACCGATTATTAAATAACTGATGATTCTACCTATATGAATCATCGAAGTAGGATCTATTGAAAATGACATAAAACAACCCATACCAAGTAATATCAATAAAACATATATCGAAATATTCTCGATTCTCGCAGCACTTAATGAAGACAATAATACGCTAAATATTGCCACTAAATGGAGTAATAATACAACTGCAATACACACATAAATTATATCGATAAACAATGTTCTTTTACTAGAAAACTCAAATGATTGATTTCCTTTAATTACCCTAAGCAACCATTCAATTATCCAAGTAATGATAGATGCAATTACGAAATTAATAATGCCGATATTGGCTAATGAAGAAACACTACTAAAGATTATTGATAGAGTAAATACAATACTACTTAGTAATACGCTTAAGTTCATCAGCATATACCTCCTTTCCATCACTATGAATGATTTGATGCTCCTGCCAATTATTATTCAAGAAATTAATTATTGTTTGTTCCTTTGAAATGCTACGAATAATATCATCAACTAACGTTGGTGAATCTAATGCAAATACTTCTTTAATTGAATCTGAATAACTGTACTTACAATCATAATCAATTGAAACATCTTCTATAATATCAACTATCCAAGTCTTATTATATGTATTACTTAATATAAAACTAGTGTTCTTAAACTCTATTGATGCATTATACTTTTTCTCTAAATTATTAATAATATCATCAATCGAATTACCTTGTTCACTAATTATTCTAAACTCTTCATCTTTATTTGAACCATCGACAATAGCTAAATATAAAGTATTACTTTCCTTCCTATCTAATCCAATCCCAATAACATACATTTTTTCACCTATATGATTCTCACATCCACATAGTATAAATAACAGTAATCCCAATATAAGCTTTCTCATTTCCATAAAAATGATGGTATACGTAAATAACCATCTAATCCTTTCTTAGAATAAACTGGTGTCGCAAATGATACATTTAAAGACTTTAGTTTATGCATATATATAATTAATAATATAATTCCTACACATATACCATATAAGCCTAAGTAATAAGATAAGAATATAAAGCCAATTTTCAGAATAAATATCGATGATTGTAGTCTTATATTCATGATTGAACATAATGCCGAAAAAGCCATTACTAAAAGCATTATAGAGCTTATTAAGTTAGCACTTATGATTGCATCGCCAAAGATAATACCACTAATTACACCCAGTGTTCCCGATAGTTGTGATGGACCACGTAGGGTAGCTTCTTTTAATAGTTCAAAGCAAACTACAATTACTAATACTTCCACTAGTGAAGAAAAAGGTACTAGTTTCTGCATTCTTAAAATATTCGACAGCATTTTCCAATCAAGCAGTTCAACATGATAATTGATAATAGATAAATAAATAGCTGGTAAGAATACCGCAATATAATAGCCAATAATTCTTATTAATCTAGAAACAGAGGCATATACATAAGGAAGATAATAATCATCTGGTGCATGAAAAGCTTCTAGGTATACATAAGGTGCCCACATGACTTCACAAGTACCATCTACTACAATAGCGATTTTTCCTTCATTGATTTTCGAACAAATAATATCTGCTCGCTCACTAATACCCATTGTTTGAAAGATTGAAAATGGTGCATCACTAATCTTCTCGGCTAATGTATTAGTATCAAAGCTATCCTTTATTAATACATTATTTAATCTTTGTTTTAGGTCATCTAATTGTTTCTTATTTACTTTCGTATCTAAGTAACATAAAGCAATTTGTTCATGCATTTTGGTATCTAAATACATTGTTTCTATCTTTAAATGGGTTGATTGCAGTCTTCTTCTAATTAAAGCAGTATTCTTCATTAATACTTCATTAAAGCATTCTTTCGGTCCTCTTAGAATCTTCTCACTATTACTTTCATCATTACCTCTAAAATTAAATGTTTTCGTATCAATCACAATAGCTTCATCATAGCCATCAATTACTAATACACTATCACCACTAAGTATCGCATAGTTACAATCTTCAATAGTCTTCACTACTCGACACTGAGAAGCATATAACACTACTGAAATATATTCTTCTATTGTTTTAACGAACTTTCGATTCTTCAAAAGAGGTTTAATAACTCTATCATCTAGTACATCACCACTACTCATGCCATCTTGGAATATTAGATAAGCATCAACTCTAGATGATTTAATATTCCGATACTTCACCATAGCGTTATTTTCAAAATAACGTTTAAACTGTTTAATATTACTATCTACTGTACTCATTAATTTCATATTCATCACCATTATGAGTATCACCAATAATTACCAAGCTATACAAAAAAGTCCACTAATATAGTGGACTATCAAGATTAATAATACGTAATATTAACACGTTTACCCATTTTTTCTAATTGCACAGCACATTCTTTTACTAATTGTAGCTTTAAGTTAAGAGAGATTGGTAAATCAGGATTTTGATGGGCTGGATTAATTGCTCGCCCTACTAAGAATGAAACATCAGTACATTCTTCACATAACATCTTAGCTAGTTTACTTGCCCCATCCTTCTTGTGTATTGCCAATGATTTTAAACGTTTATCAGGGTCTTCATCATTCATTTCTTGAAGGATTTGTACCGCCTTACCTAAAGTAAGGACACCTTCAGTTACTAAATCAATGCCTTTAATTGTCGCTGTTGGTGGTAATTGAGGTGAATCGTAATCGATAGTTACCTCTACCTCTTCATTTAATGCATTCGCTACTATTTGTGATGTCGTACCACCACACACAATTTTAAAGCCATCACTATGTATAAGCTTAGAAACGACCTCATAATCTAACTCTTTCTTCATTGGAGGACCTACCATAATGGTACCCTTCACACTCTTTTTAAATTCAATAACTGAAACAGTTGAATCATCTCCTGGTTTATCAAGATAGAATGAAGAAACTGTATTTAAAATATCACGTAGTATACTTCGGATATTATTTCCCTTCTTCACAATATCATCAACATATCTTACTACATTATCATACATCCATCCTAAATCTAGTAATGACCCTACACCTGCATGAACGACTCCATCACTGAATGTGACAATCTTATCGCCAGTTTCAGCCATGAAATTAGATACATAAATATTCTTACCGAATACATCTATTTGTTCACGATTAACATAGAATGGTTTATTATCACGATACACTACACATAGTGGATTATCAAACTCAGTAATATTTGTATATCCATCTTTATCGACCGTAATAATGGTGAAAGTTGAATAAGCTAAGTTACGTTCACTACATACTGGTAATGTAGCAGTAATAGTTGATACTGCATCATCTAATGTACCACCTTCACTTAGCATCGTCGCAATGATTTTAGATGTTAGAGTAGATAAGATATTAGCCTTAACACCACTACCTAAGCCATCTGCAAGTACCATTACGAAGCTATCATCTTGTCTAACAACTTCTACCTTATCACCACATAATTCTTCCCCAAAGTGATTTAAACTCTCATGAATCTCATCTACAAAGAACTTCATGAATTTTCATCCTCTTGCATAACGATTTGTTTTAACTTTGTTAATGTCACTTTGGTTTGTGCAGTTGTTTCTCCTAATAATGAAGCTATTTCTTGGGCTACACGCATTTGTTTTTCAATTACAGCACTAGTAGCATCAATTGTTTCATTACGCATGATATTAAGCGCATTACGTTGTGCTTCAATCTCCGTAATATCTTCAATAATAACTAAGTATAAATGATGTTGAACAATATATGTCACAAGTAATTGACACATCTTATCTACTTCCGAATAATATTGTTTCTTACGTATTGTAGAGTTTGTTTTATTTGCTTCATCAAAGATACTATCAGTCATAAACATTGGTATTACTTGATTGATTGTATCAGTTTTATTTAAATTAAATAAATCTTCAGCTTTTTTATTAAACTCTTGTACTTCTAATGCTTCATTTAAAACAAAAATCGCATTGGGAGAGTGGTCAATAATAACGTTAGATAATGATTCTGCACGCTTTCTAAAGAATGGTAGACACATTTCAATGTCTGCTTTCTTTTGGAATACTGCAATGGCCTTTTCACGACATGTTGCATATCCACAAGCACCACAGTTAATCTCATCCTCTTTATTATATTTACCAGTTTGCGCTAGAATAAATTGAATATCTTCTTCGGTTGGGATTAAATCATTCTTATCACGTGCAAAGAATGGATGATGAATATTAGCTTCTGCCTTAGTACAGCTAGGTAGATTATCATCATATTCATGTTTTTCTGGTGATAAATAACTAGAAGTAATTGCTGGCAAGCGATATTTCTTACGTAAGATTGGACCTCCAATGCATGAATCTAAACATACATGTGCCTCAATAAATAATGGTGGTAAATTGTCCTTCTCTTTATCTTCTTCTAATTGATATAATAATCTACGTACTTGATCTAATCCATTCACATAAATACGTTTATATTTAGACGATAAGGCATTTTCATCAATACTTTGAATAACACCTTCATTCTTAGGATAAATACGTGTTTTAGGATTAATTACACCTAATAAATTGTTATCTTCTTCACCAAATTCAATGTGTTCTTCTTCCATCCAATTATCAATATCTTCAAATGTTAATACTGCATCAACAGTTCCTTTATTAATAATATTTTCAGCTTCAGCCTTCTTAGACACACAAGGGCCTATAAATACTACCTTAGTATTTGGATTTTCACTCTTTAATAATTTCGCATGTGTCATCATAGGTGAGTCAACAGGTAATAAATATTCAACTAAATCAGGATAATACTTTTCAATTAATAAAATAGTAGAATAACAAGCAGATGTTATATAGTGTTTCTTTTCTTCTTTATTAACTATTTCAACATACTTATTATTAACAACCTCAGCAGCTAATGCTGTTTCTTGAATATCAGTAACCCCTAATTTACGTAATACATGAACCATTTTACCTAATGAGATATTATTGAAATACGCTTTATAACTTGGAGCTAATGAAACAATAACTCTTTCATTCTTAGCTAGCATATCCTTTACAATATTTAAATCATCTTTTACACTCTTAGCGTGAGTAGAACATACATTTACACATTCACCGCATAATACACAATCCTTTACATTAATTGAAGCATAACCATCTTTATAAGAAATAGCTTTAACTTCACAATGTCTAATACATTTATAACACCCTTGACAATTGTCTTTCTCAAATACAAGTATATTCATAGATTACTCACCTTTCTTCAAGATATATTTTTCAAACACTTCATCAATATTAGTAATACCAACCTGTAGTACTATTTGGCCATCAATTTCTAAAGGTATTCCATTAATACATTTACCCATACAAAAGCTTCCCTTTAATTGTACTTCATCTTCTAAATGATTTTCTTTAATAAGTTCTTGTAAACGTTGTATAATCAAATACGACCCTTTTAAATGACAAGAACTACCTACACATACTTTAACAATCATTCCTATCCACCTCAATTAACCTTAATATTTATATTATTCTATAAAATTATAGCATAAATGATTGACAATTAATTCTAAAAAATATAATATTAGGGCATATTGCCAAAAAATTAACAAGTGAGGTAACTATTATGAGAGGATTATATACACCAATTACACAAATTCGACGTGAGGTATTCATCTCAGTAGCTAGAGCAGCTTATGAGAATTTACCAATTGAAAGCTTTGAAGATGTTCCATATGAAATTATCCAAGGTGAAGTACCGCAATATCGTGATTCTGTTTACAAAGAAAGAGCTATTGTAACAGAACGTATTCGTCTAGCTTTAGGGCAAGGTTTACGTCCTGCTGAAATACCAACAGCTACTGTAACAACTGGTATTACTGCTGAAACATTAGAGGATCCTAATTTTGATAGTGGTAAGCTATATGTTATTCCAGCGGCTTGTGATGCATGTGAAGAAAAGAGTTATTTCGTTACTTCTTGTCACAACTGTATTGCTCATACTTGTATGAATATTTGTCCTGTAGGAGCTATGGGTTATAAGAATAACCGTGCCGAGATTGACCAAGATTTATGTATTAAGTGTGGTAAATGCTATAATGCATGTAAATACCATGCGATTATTAAGAATGAACGTCCTTGTATTGCTGCATGTGGTTCAAATGCAATGATTAAAGACTCTTTAAATAGAGGATTCATTAACCATGATAAATGTGTTAC
>JAFXJJ010000041.1 GCA_017532345.1 Erysipelotrichales bacterium | reverse complement strand
CGGCTGTAGTCCAAACTAACTCAGCTACTGCCGAGGAATCTGCAGCTGCTAGTGAAGAATTATCTAGCCAAGCAACAATACTTATGCAATTAGTTGAAAGCTTTGAGTTACGAGACTAATTATAGTATTTAAACAAAGTGATTATACTTAAAACAAATAATCCTCCGTATTCATTATCAATGATGATACGGAGGATATTTTTATTTATTGAATTATATTTAAATAAATATTTTTAGATGATAAGCCAAAAGACCTAACTAATTGTATTAATATGTTTCTTCTACTTCTCCAGCTTTTTTAGCAAGCACTTTATTAAAGTTCATTAAGAATAAAATACCTGTAACTGCTACTGCAATAAAATCTGATACCGGTTCTGCTAAGAATACAGCAAATACTTTATTTTCGAAGAAATGAGGAAGAATAAAGATAAGTGGCATTAATAAGATAATCTTACGTAAGCAAGCCAAGAATAATGAGATGATAGCTTGTCCAGTAGCAACGAAAGTTTGTTGACATGCAATTTGGATACCGAAGATAGCAGTTGCAGCCATGTAAATACGAACAGCCCATACTGTGATTTCAGTTAGTTCAGCAGAGTTAGAGAATAGTGATACGAATACTTCAGGGAATAATTGAATACATAATGTGAATACAAATGTATATCCTAAGCAACAAATTAATAGTAATTTAAATGCTTGTTTAACACGATCAATTTTACGTGCTCCAAAGTTAAATGAGATAATTGGTTGAGCACCTTGAGATAAGCCTTGAATAGGAAGCATTACTAGTTGCATCATACTCGCTAGAATTGTCATTGCACCAACGGCTAAATCACCACCATATTTTAATAAAGATGTGTTAAAGCAAATAGAGATAGCCGCTTCAGTTGATGTCATAATGAATGGAGAAATACCAAGGGCAACAACTGGTAGAATAATTTTTGGTTCGATTTTTAAATATTTCTTACGAATACGTAAATGAGATTTATCACTTGTAAGAAAACGAATTACCCAAATAGCACTTACTGCTTGAGATAGAATAGTAGCTAAAGCTGCTCCTTTGACACCCATATTGAATCCAAAGATAAAAACAGGATCTAAAACAATATTTAATACTGCACCAATTAGTACTGTTAACATACTAGTTTTCGCAAAACCTTGAGAAGTAATGAAAGCATTAAGACCTAAAGATATTTGCACAGCGATAGTACCGATTAGATAAATACTGATATAATCTGAAGCATAAGGAAGAGTAATTTCACTTGCTCCAAATGCTAACAAGATAGGATTTTTAAATACTAGGAAGATAGTTGTTAAGACTAACGAAATGATTATTAATAATGATGTACAGTTACCAAGAATCTTCTCAGCATGTTCATTATTACCTTCTCCCATTTTTATTGCTGCTTGAGGTGCACCTCCCATACCTACAAGTGATGAGAAGGCAGTGATAAGCATAATAATACTTAAAGTAACACCAACTCCTGTTAAAGCAGTAGCACCTACTTCAGGAATATGACCTATATAAATACGGTCAACTAAGTTATAAAGCATATTAATTAATTGTGCAGTGATTGCAGGTACAGATAGTTTGAATAATAGTTTACCAACTTTTTCAGTTCCTAATTCATTTTGTGTATTAGACATAATAGTTTCCTTTCTAAATATATTCTTTTATATTTTGATTCATTTGGCTAATAATAGAAGTTAAGCGTTCAATATCATCAGAACAAATATTTCTATGTAGAACTTTAACGAAGGTTTGTTGAGCATTTTGACCATCATTAATAATTTCTCTAGCTGAATCATTAATAACTAGATGAGTTATACGATGATCATGCTCATCTACATACGAATCTAAGAGCTGTTTCTTTAATAATAAGTCAATTGCTTTAGATACATAAGATTTCGCAATATGACGATAGTAAACTATGTCTTTTGCGGTATCGAATGTTGGATTATTTGCCAGAAAAAGTAATACATCAACTTCAATATTAGAAAGACCATATTTCTCAGCTACTCGAGTTATAAAACTTTGATAGACTTTAGAAAATTGATTACTAACTAATACTAAATCAGCAATTCCTTGCATAGTAGATACCTCCTAAATAGTTCTCTCGAGAACTATTTTACTCTTATTATTTTATTTGTCAATTGAATTAATACAAATAATTGGACTTTCTCTAAATTCGGGGATGGAAATAAACTAGGTAATATACACTTATATTGAAATGTATTATATTTTTAGGCTCAAATAGCAATTATTTTTGCTTGTTTGAGCTTAATTTTTTTGCCTCAAAAAAAACAGAACATGAGGTCCTGTTTTATTAGATAAATTGGAATTTGAAGGAGGAGATATTTATGAAAAAATCAATTTGCAAGAATATTGTAGTAGCAATTCCAACTGCAATCGTGACAGGTATTCTACAAGTTATTAGTGATGATATCCCTTTTTCTTCCCCATCCTTTTGGCCAAAGTTGATACAGCATTTTTTAATTTTTTCTATCACTTACCTTATTGTTGGAGCATTGTTTGATTACTTCTTTGGGAATGAGAAAAAATAAATATAACTACAAATTCCTATTTGCTAAATTATTAAAATAAATGCCAAGATACTTAGGTACCTTGGCATTTATGCTTTTAAGAGATATTAATTATTCATTATTATCTTCCTGTGTTTTACGATATTCTTCATTAGCTTTGCGTAATGCTTCATCATTCATTATTTCACGCACGGCTGCACTCAATGAAGCTTGAGTAGAACTAACATCAGGAGCAGTTGACTCAGACTTCACTACTTCATCATTAAATACATTAATCTTTGTGATTACCTTAGTTGGACTATCAACTGGATGCTCTACAACATCTCTGAATGTAGTTCTTGGTTTCTTTAGTTCTAATTCTTGTTCCTTCTTAATACGTTCTAATCGTTGTCTTTCGCGCATTCTTGTTGGATTAGAACGATATAGGAAGGTAGTGATAATACCAATGATTAACAACATCACAATGATAAATCCACTAGTAATTAATAATACTCGATTAACTACATTATAACCATTCGTAGATACTGTATAAATCTCATTAATATCAGCTTTACTATAATCATTAGTTGTAGTTAAGTAAGCAAGGGCAAAGTTCGTATATCCTCTAGTATTAAAGATAATGCGTGAGTTAGTTTGTGTACCATATAATCGGTATACCTCACCATCTTTCTCAGCCATAATAACGTAATACTTACTAGTATCATTATCCATTGTTTTAAGTGAAACAATATAATTACCACTAGCATCAACGGCTTCTTTACCCAGTAACATTTCTAACGAGAATGAATCATAGTAGTGCCAATTATTACCTAATGTCACTTGTCTAAATGTAGAGTCAAGTTCTTCACTAGCTTCATTAACGTTAATATACATATTGATAGGGAATAATCCTTTTTCAATCTCTTGTTTATTTAGAATAATTGATAATCCAGATAAACCAAGATCAAATCTTTCATCGTTGATAATAACTTGCAAGTCTGAATAATGTTCTTTTAATAATGTATCAATCTTACGAATATCATCATAGCCTAGTGAAATATTATGATACTTAACATCATCTAAATATGTTTTAAGATTTGTAACCATTTCATCAGTTAATGACTCTTTACTATCAATTAACAATGTTAGATTATCAGAAATCACATCTTGTACAGCAGTATCTCTTTCTTCGACATATAGAGTCATATTAGTGCTAGCACCTTGGTATGCAACAGTGATTTCATTAGCACCTAGTTCAGTTAATCTAATTTTACTTAACATATCAGTAGTAACAGACACCGTTTCCTTTGAACCATCATCATACATGATATTTAAAGTCATATCATTTAAGTTGATACTTTGGTTTTGGTAATACGTAGTCTTATAGTTGCCACTAATCCAAGCTGTAGTCACGTGCTTATATGTAGCTTTACGTGTAGCTGCATCAAGCTCTAACCACTTATCGAAGACATACTCATTCTTGATAGGCAGTTCTACATCAAAATCATCATTACTACGATATGTGATTGTGAGACTTTCTTCACCATTTAGGAATGTACCACCATCACCGAGATATGTGATAGTAGTATAATCATTTTCCTTAATAGCTGCTTCATTAAGTACATAGTTAATATCAGATGCACGTACATAGCCAACTGCTTTTTTGAAATCATAGTAGTAAACACCCGTACTATTACGATATTCATCTAGTGCAGGATCGATTTGTACCTTGTAGAACTCTACATCATTAATTGTTGTCTTATCTAGTAAAACAAATGAATAATCCCAGTTATTGCCAGTGTAATATAGAACTGTTGAATATGGTGAAGGCAATGAGTAGATAGGAATCGAAGTAGCTGTAGATTTAATACCTAAAGCATAAGAGTTATAATCTTTACTTCCCATGGCTTCATCAATGCGCATGTAGTATTGTGCAGCTTTTTCACCCCAGTATGGATCAGATGCGTAAGAAACATTCATCCCGCTTCCTTTATCACCTAAATAAGAGCCATGGTATTGAAATTTCGCTGGATTAGAGTAATTATTAGAAATGAACACTTTCGCATGATACGAGATAGATGATGCTACTGAACGATAACGAGAAGCATTAGCCTCTACATTATTATCGTAAGCATTATGTCCAAACATATTGTTACGAGTATATGATAATGAGCTTCTACCCATAGCTGTTTCATTCATAGAAATCGCTAGCATTAATAAGGCATTAGCACCATATTCATATTGATACTGTACAAATGCATCGGAATTATCATAATATTGAGACTGAGTTAATATTTCAGAAATATAATCATTATTTGTATCTAAGTATTCAGTTAAACGTGAATTAAGCTTAACGTAGTTCTTTAAATAGTTATCTAATTCGCTATTAGTATAGTTAGTTGTTGTACGATTAGTAACATATTGATAGTAGTTATAATATGGTTCTTGATTGACTGCATGTTCATGTGAGTATACAATCACATCATTACGCATATCTTCAAATGATGTATAGAAATACTTACCATCATAACTATAATATGATTCACCCTCTGTTAACGAACTAGGAGCAGTTCCTAAATCAATGAATGCACCATAAGGTTCATAGTCCATATTAGTTTTAATTTGATGATATAGACGTCCATCAGTTACGCGATAGTTTGTGACATTATGTACAGCTTCAATAGGATATATCGTAAGATCTTTACGTTTTCCCCAACCAACAGCATTGCTTTGCATGAATTTGAATTGTGTGAAATCACTATTAGTATCTAGGAATAATCCATCTGCCCCGTAACAACCATTTGTATAGCCTGAACCATTCGTAATGGCATTCGTATATTCCACATTGTAGTCGCAAGCACTCGTACGTTTAAATACAACAACACCATAAAGTACCGATACAATAGTATCATCTTGGAAAAGTGCATAGTTCACATCAGTATTGACATTCGCATAATAATTCTTAGCCTCCGTTAATGACGTAGTTTCTAATACCGTAGTATAAGTACCATCAGGATTAACAGCCTTTACATAATAGGTATATAGTGCTCTAACATTAGTAATTTGTAGATTCGCAACAACACATAATAGGGTAAGTATATAAATGAATAATTTCTTCATTTGAATCACCTGCCTTCTATAAATATTGTACTATTTTTAAAAGTCTTTTAATAGTTTTTGAGAGGAAATTCATGAAAAATTAAGAAACGTAATATTTCCCAGGAAATATTACGTTAATTATTTACACTATAAATTACCTATATTATGATGGCTATTTATTTAGTGTATATTCAATATTATTCCTTTACAATATCTGCAAATTGGAATTTTGGGAAGGAGCGTAAGTCATTGACACTGACTTCTAGTTGTAAGCCAATCTTACCACCACTGAAAATAATTGTGTCAAAAATTTCCGCTGTTTCATGGAATGTTGTCGTAAATTCTTTTCTCATACCAATCGGACTACAACCACCACGAACATAGCCAGTGATTGTTACTAAGTCCTTCACATGAACCAATTCAACACTTTTCTCTCCAACAGCACGTGCACATTTCTTTAAATCTAATTCATATGCAACAGGTACAACAAATACATAGTAATTGTGGTTAGCTGTTGTTACTAGTGTTTTAAAGACTTGTTCGGGATCTTGATGTAGCATACTTGCAACAGTTAAGCCATCAACACAAGTACCATCGTTATCATATGTATATGTTTTATATGCAATGTTTAGTTTATCTAATATTCTCATTGCATTTGTTTTTAGTTCTTTTTCTTTAGTCATAGTGTCACCTCTATAGTGAGATTATAATATGAAAACTAATGAAATGAAACAAAGATATTTCTAATTGTACAGAAATTTGGTAGAATAAAAATGGATTTAGAAAAAGGTGATATTAGTGAAACGTAAAGTTGAAGTATTGGCTCCATGTGGTAGTTATGAGGCATTAGTTGCAGCTGTGCAGAGTGGTGCAGATGCGGTATATTTAGGCGGTAGTCGTTTTGGTGCTAGAGCATTTGCTGATAACTTTGGTGGAGAAAAAATGAAAGAAGCAGTAACATATGCACATAGTTATGATGTAGCTGTTTATGTTACTGTTAATACGTTAATATATGATGAAGAATTTAAAGATGTATTAGAATACACTGATTATTTATATAAAGTAGGGGTAGATGCATTAATCATTCAAGACATTGGATTATTACGTGTATTAAGAAATCGCTACCCTGATATTGATTTACATGCTTCAACACAAATGCACTTGCATAATATTGAAGCAGTCCAAGAATTAGTAGATATTGGCGTAGAGCGAGTAGTACTTAGTCGTGAATGCTCACTTAAAACAATTAAAGAAATTCATGCAGCATTTCCTAATTTAGAATTAGAAGTATTCTGCTATGGAGCACTATGTATTTCATATAGTGGGCAATGTTTATTTAGTTCGATGATTGGTGGAAGAAGTGGCAATCGTGGTGAATGTGCGCAAGCATGTCGTTTACCGTATGAATTATTGGAACGAGATACTAGAAAAATAATACCTACTAGTGGTGCTTATTTATTAAGTCCAAAGGATCAAAATGCCTTGACATTTGTTGATAAGATGGTTGATGCAGGGGTATATAGCTTTAAGATTGAAGGTAGAATGAAGCGTCCTGAATATGTAGCTAGCAGTGTAATGGCTTTTAGAAGAGCATGTGATGCAGCTATTAATGGTGAACCATTTAAAGTTACTAAGAGTATGATTACGGATTTACGTAAGGTCTTTAATCGTGGCTTTACACTTGGTCATATGAGAGAGAGTCGTGGTAGTGATTTGATGAGTCAAGTGCGTCCTAATCATGTAGGTGTACCACTAGGTAAAGTTACTGAGATTGATAAACGAAGAGGAAAAGCAGTAATTAAGCTAGCTGATAATGTCTTACAAGGTGATGGTATTCGTATTATTAGCCGTGAGGGAGATGAAGGCTTTACTTTAAACTTCTTATATAAGAATGGTTTGTTAGTATCTTCAGCTGAAGCTGGTGATATTATTGAGATTGATTTACGCGATATGAAGCTACAAGTAGGTGATGATGTACGTAAGACGACAGATTCTAAATTAATGAAAGAAATTAATGAATTATCTAAGCCTAATACTCGTCATATACCTATTTCAATGAATTTAGAATTATATAAAAATCAACCGATAAAACTACAAGCAACATACAAGAATGTGAGTGTTGAGGTAGTTAGTGAGGGTGTTGCTGATGAAGCGTTGAAACGTCCAATCACCAAGGAGCGTGCTGAAGAACAACTGTCTAAATTAAAGGATACGCCATATTACTTGGCAGATTTAAGCTTTGATAGTGATAATGCTTCTATTACGGCTATCTCAACAATTAATAACTTAAGAAGAGAAGTGGTTGAGAAACTACAGCAAGCATATGTAGAATCATTTGAAAGAAAGCTTGTTGAGAAAAAGATAAGTGAAAGATTAGTCAAGAATCCAGATGGACCTAAGTTTAGTGCTGCTGTATATACTAAGGAACAGCTAGTTGCTTGCTTAGAGAACCATATTGAATTAATCTTTGTACGAAATGAAGAATTATATAAAGAATATAGTCATTTACCTGAGGTTGTACTAGCATCTAAACGAATTAAAGAAAATAATTATTCATATGATACTGATAGATTATTATGTTCAGAAATGGGGGCAGTACATCTAGCTAGTGATAAAGAAATGTATATTGATAGCTATTTAAATGTAGCTAATGCACATAGTATTGATTATTTCTTAGCTAAAGGTGCTAAGCGAATTACATTGTCAGAAGAGTTATCGTTAACTCGTTTACGTTCATTATGCACATTACCTCAACCTGTAGAGGTTATTGTATATGGTAAGAGCGAAGTAATGATTAGTAGACATTGTGTAATTAATACGAATACTATTAATACTAAAGAATTACATTGCAACATGTGTAAGCAGCATGATTATGCGTTAATTGATCGTAAGAAGGAACGCTTTGATATTGTATGTGATGAGGATTGCTTCAATCATATCCTACATGCAAGAACACTTATTGGCTTACCATTTATGAGTGAATTAGAAACTATTGGTATACCATATTTCCGTCTAAACTTCACAAATGAATCTTATGAACAAACTAAACGTGTAGTGCGTGGATTCTTATATGATGAGAATGTAGATGTAGAGAATGGTTATATGGGATATTTAGGAAAGTAGGAAAATTATGAGTACACAAACAATAGGAATTATTATTGGGGTAATATCGATTGTAGTATATCTTACTGCAATTATCGTGAAAAGACGTATGTTGAAGGAAATAGAACAAGGGGAAAAGGAATGACAAGTTTATTAATTAAATGGTTTATTAAAGATGGTGATATTAGTAATCCTAAAACTAGAGAGAAGTATGGTGAATTGTCTAGTTTTACAGGTATTGCATGTAATATTGTGTTATTTGCTGTGAAGTTTTTGATGGGGACTATTAGTGGCTCCATCGCTGTAACATCAGATGCTTTCAATAACTTATCAGATTCTCTTAGCTGTATTGTAACATTAGCTTCATACAAGCTAGCAGCTAAACCAGCTGATAAAGACCATCCATTTGGTCATGGGCGTATTGAATATTTATCTAGCTTATTTATCGCAGTATTAATTATTATGGTGGGCTTTGAGTTCTTAAAAACATCATTCGATAAGGTACTACATCCTACAAGTATTACGTTTAGTTGGGTGGTAGTAGCTTCATTAGTAGTATCAGTTTTTATTAAGATATGGTTATATTCATTTAATAAGAAGCTAGGTACACTTACTAAATCATCAGCTATGCTAGCAACAGCAACTGATTCGATTAGTGATGCACTTACAACAGCAGTTACAGCTGGTTCATTCCTACTTTCATTAGTGATTGATATTCCAGTAGATGGATTTATTGGGTTATTCGTATCATTCTTAATTATGAAAGCAGGGTATGGTATTATGAAAGATACGGTAGATACATTAATTGGTAAGCCAGCAGATGATGAAACAGTTAAGGCGATGATGGATATCATTTATTCATATGATATTGTATTAGGTGTTCATGATGTGATTGTGCATAACTATGGACCAGGTAATGTGATGGCAAGTTTACATGTAGAGGTTGATAGTAAGTGTAATATTTTAGAAGCGCACGATCAAATTGACCGTATTGAAGCAGAATTAGCTCACCGTCTTCATATCATGACAACAATTCATATGGACCCAATTGAAACAGACAATGAAGTATTAAATGAATTAAGAGAGTTTGTAGTGAAGACATTATTAGAAATAGATGAACGCATCACAATGCATGATTTCCGTATGGTACTAGGAGAAACACATACTAATGTGATATTTGATGTTGTATTGCCATATGATATTGCTAATAGACGTGGTGCGATTAAGAGTATGATAGATGAAAAGATAAACTCAGTATATCCTAATCATTTCACAGTGATTACGTTTGATACAGATTTTAATGAGGCGATAAGATAAAGTAAAAGACAAGTATTGAGGGTTATATATAACCTAAGTACTTGTCTTTTTTAGATATTAAATGATGATTGAAAGAATAATCAGAATCTATTTCTTCAATACTTTTTCGCACCAAGTCCATTTTCCACATTTAGTACATTTCAACAATCTTCTTGTTGGTGTTTGCATCAACAGGGCAATTTCTTTATAGTTAGGAACAAACATATGTTGGCAGTTCTTACATTCATAATATCCTGTTTCTACTTTAAATTTAAGAGCAATAATGCAAGGAATTATAAATAGTATAATAGACACTATTATTAAAAAGTATTGAAAGCCACATTCAGGGATAAGGAGTGATATTAAAGTTATCAGACAAATAAGTGCTGACAGGCTGGTTGCGATAATCACATAAGCAGAATGTCGAAGTCGTTTATGATACCTTTCCTCATTTTGGGCCATTTGAAAAATCAGGTCATTTAATTGTTCCTCCTTTTGTTCCATATCAATAATTTCACCAGATAATAATTCATTTACAGTGATTTCAAGAATATCACAAAGGTCGAACATAATATTGGAATCTGGCATTGCTTTGCCTGTCTCCCATTTTGATATAGCTCTATTGGTTATATTTAATTTTTCTGCCAGTTGTGCTTGTGTAAGATTTTTCTTTTTTCTGCACTCGGCAATAAACTTTCCTATTTTGATTTGATCCATAGGATACCTCCTTCCACTTTAATTGTGGCACCTTTTAAGAAAAATAACATGAACTAATGGTTGAAAAAGGGAAAAATCAACTATTAGTAGAGTAAAAACTGAACACCAAGTCCTAATTTATCTACAATAAAGTTATAACGATTTGTATTTCCTTGTATGTTTTATCTAAAAATGTATATTCAACTTCTTTGATTTCTTTAAAACCACTAGAAGCAAACATATTATGAGCCACAGTATTTTCTAAAGATACGCTTATATATAATTTGTTAGTACTATGTTTATTCTTAAAATAATCAATAAATGCTAGTACGGCTTGCTTACCATAACCTTTTCTTGAAACTGGTTACCTATCATAAAACAACTTAAAGACCAACCAGGAAAAGTGTCATCATAATCATATAGTAAAAATCCTACCATTGTTGTTTTATGGTAAATTCCATTCTTATCACTTACCATTCTCTTTCTTAATTAATTTCTTAATACCTAATACCAATATTGCACCCACAACATATCCTCCCATATCAAGAAACATATCACTTACCTGGCAACTTCTACCAGGAACGAAAGCCTGAATAAATTCATCTACCATTGGTACAATGAAACCATATGCATATATGAATTTTGATAATTCATGCTTCTTAGGGAAAGATAAGTATAGTAGACTAACACTAAAACCTAATGCAGCGTATTCAGTGAAGTGTGCTAGTTTACGAATAATTGTTGTCAGCACATCAACATCAATGTGTAATGATGGGAAATTATGTAGAATCATCATGGCGATATTCACGAATAATCCACTCTGCATATCTGATACATCAGCAGGCTGTAGTGAGAACCAAAAGATAATGGCTGTTATAAGGAAAACTAGTAAAAATGACAGAATTTGTTTACTTTTCATATGTACCTCGTGCATTTCATTGTAAAAAGTGTGTAAGTTATTAAATTTTTCTTGCATATAAACTAATTTATGGTTATAGTTATCCGGCAAAGGAGTGATTAACATGGTATTTAGTAGTTTGTTGTTTATGAGTTTATACTTACCTATTTCGTTATTAATCTACTATATTGTACCACAAAAATATAGAAATTTAGTGTTATTTCTTATCTCTCTATTCTTCTATGCATGGGGAGAACCAATATATGTAGTATTACTATTATTCTCAACAGTTGTTGACTTTAGTCATGGCTTATTACTTGAGAAATATGATAGTAATGGGAAAATGAGAAAATTAATATTAATATCAAGCTGTGTTATAAATCTAGGTTTACTTGGCTTCTTCAAGTATTCAGATTTCTTAATTATGAATGTTAATGCTTTATTAGGTACAACTATCCCTTATTTAAAGCTAGCATTACCAATTGGTATTAGTTTCTATACATTCCAAACAATGTCGTACACTATTGATGTTTTTCGTAGACAATGTGATGTACAACACAACATTATTAATTTCGGTGCTTATGTATCAATGTTCCCACAATTAATTGCTGGTCCAATTGTACGCTATGTTGATGTAGAAAGAGAATTAAATACTCGAAAAATTAGTATAGATGAAATCGCTGAAGGTATCTATATCTTCACAATCGGGTTAGGAAAGAAAATATTACTAGCTAATGCCATTGGTAGTCTATGGGATACAGTGTATTCTAGTATGCTAGTTGGTCAAGTATCAATATTAAGCGCATGGTTAGGGATTCTAGCATTCGCTATGCAACTATACTTTGACTTTAGTGGGTATAGTGACATGGCAATTGGTTTAGGTCATATGTTTGGCTTCAAATTCCCAGAAAACTTCAATCACCCATATTTATCACTAAGTATTACAGATTTCTGGAGAAGATGGCATATTTCATTAGGTACATGGTTCAAAGAATATGTTTATATTCCACTAGGTGGTAACCGTAAAGGTAAAGCTATGTGGCTACGTAATGTATTTATTGTATGGTTCTTAACAGGCTTATGGCATGGTGCAGCATGGAACTTCATTGGATGGGGATTATACTTTGGTGTGTTATTAAGTATTGAGAAAGTATTCTTACTAAAATATTTAAAGCAAATGCCAGTTGTAGTTCAATGGGGATATACATTCCTAGCTGTTATTATTAGCTGGTGTTTCTTCGCAACAGCCAATATTACTGAATCATTTGCATATATCTCAAACTTGTTTAGTGGACCATTAGTAGATACAGCAGGCTTATACCAATTATCTAACTATGGTGTATTATTCGCTATCTTAGTTATCGCTAATTTACCTGTTATCGCATATTTAGAAAAGCATTTAAGTGAAAAAGCTTATGCTGTATTTAAAATTGTTTATATTATCGTTGTACTTGTTATTAGTTCGGCATATATCGTAACTAGTGGTTACAATCCGTTCTTATACTTTAGATTCTAGGAGGTGAGGCAAATGAAGACAAATAAGATTATTATTGCGGTGTTTACAGTTTTCTTAGCTGTAGCAATGTTAGTAAACCTTTTACCTGATAAAGAATTCAGTGATTTAGAAAATCGTTATTTATCATCTGCCGTAACACCTAGTATTGAAACGATTGTAGATGGTACATTTATGGAGGATTTTGAAACATATATTGAAGATCAATATCCTTTACGTAATTTCTTAATTAAGCTTAAGAATCAAGTAGAAATCGCATTATTAAAGAAAGAAATTAATTCTACATACATTGGTAAAGATGGATATTATTTCGTTAAGAATAATATTGATAATACAGAACAATTCATTAAGAATCTTACTTATATCAACGAATTCATTGATAATGTAGATGCTAATGTTAAGTTCTTACCAATCTTCTCATCTTATACTATTTATGAAGAATTATTACCTAAGTATGCTGAAGTATTTGATGAATTAGTATATTTAGATTTAGTTAAAGAATATTTAGATATTGAAGTAATTGATTCACTTGAAGAAATCATGAATCACAAGGATGAACACATTTATTTCAAAAGTGATCATCACTGGACTAACTTAGGGGCATACTATGCATATCTAAAGGTGTGTGAAGCGTATGATATAGAGCCTATTACATTAGAGGAAAGAACTAAGATTACTAGTGATGAATTATTCTATGGTACACTATATTCTCGTGCACCATTATTCGGATATGTAGGTGATGAATTTACATATTATGATTCAATGAATAAATTTACTGTACATATTACAGAAAAGAATGAAACATATGATTCTCTATATTTTGAAGAACATATGGATGCAAAGGATCAATACGTTACATTCCTAAATGGTAACCAAGCAGAGGTAATCATTGAGGGTGGTAATCCTGAAGGTGATAGTTTATTAATCTTAAAGGATAGCTTCACTCATGCATTAGCACCTTTATTAGCAGATCACTTCTCAGAAATTCGCTTAGTTGACTTACGTTATTATCATGGTTCTATGCAAGAATATGTGGAAATGAATGAGATTGATGAAGTATTATTCTCTTACAATCTAGCATGGATGAGTGAAGATAAGAACTTATATCAACTAAAAAAATAGTAGGTTATATATAAATTTGTGCGACTTGTAAAGTTTTGCTTTACAATTAGATACAATTTATGTATTATAAATACGCTCAAAGAAAGAGTATAAAGAAAAAGGAGACTTTAAATATGAAAAAACTTTTAAAAGGTATTTTATTAGGTGCATTAATGTTAACATTAGTTGCATGTGGAAACAATAATGGTAGTGCTGAAGATATTAAAGTAGATTTAGGTGCTTTAATGGAAGAAATCGTAACAAACAACTTTGCTGAAGCTGCATTCATTGATTACGATGATGAATATTTATCAAACATGATGGAATTAGATTTAGAATTAGTAGAAACATATGTTGGTAAGTACCCAATGATTTCTATGGTTGCTACTGAAATCGGTATGTTCGAAGCTAAAGATGGTAACATCGAAGCTGTAACAACTGCTGTTGAAGGTTACAAAGAAATCAAGAAAGCTAATGCTTGGTATCCTGCTGAAACAGAAAATGCTGAAAACTCTATCGTTTTAGTAAAAGGTAACTACGTATTCTTCATCATGTGTGAAAACCCAGCTGATATCCAAACTCAAATTGAAGCTGCATTCACTAAATAAGAATATACATACTAGCTAGTCGTAAGGCTAGCTTTTTTATTTGTTTGTTGCACATTTATTATTTCATTCATAATTAATAAGTGGTATTATTAATTTGGGAAAGTCTATTATATTTCAGTGTAATATACACCTATAATAGTATAGTTAGATGATTAGATTCATAATGAGTCTAACATCTAAATAGGGAGGAAATAATAATGAGAAAACAATTAAGGGCGCTATTTAGAAGTATGCTAAGTATAGGCTTAGCATTAAGCCTTACTGTATCTTCAGTTGTGGCTAATGAAAATGTTGAAGCTAATGCAACAAGTGGTACAGCTGTTATTAGTGTAGATGATTGGGTATTTGGGGAGTCAGCTAAAGAGCCAATTGTTTCAAGTGCTACCAATAATGGTGCAGCTTATGCTGTTTACTATAAATTAGCAAGTGATGAAGATAGTGAATATAAGATATTTGATGAAAATAGCTATCCTATTAATGCTGGTGAATATATAGCTAAGGTTGTATATGAAGCAACTGGAGAATATGATGAAGCGGTTGCAACTGATGGGTTTACGATTCTTCAAAAGACATTAACTCGGGATATGTTTAGTAGTATATATATTATTGAACCAGAATATACTGGTTATCCGGTTGAATTTGATATTTTTGCAGCTAATAATGCTCCTCTTACAGATGATGATTATAGTATCGAATATGAAAATAATATTAATGTAGGCATTGCTACAGTAAAAATTATAGGTAATGGTAATTATACTGGAACAATCACGGAAACCTTTACAATTAATAAAGGCACGCCAGAAATTGTTGTTAGTACAACAACATATGTTAAAACATATGGTGATGCAGGATTCAACCTGAATGCATGGGCAACAATTGCCGGTACATTAATATATACTGCAGATGATTCAGGAGTAGTATCAGTCGATGCTGCTGGTAATGTAACAATCCTTAAAGCAGGTACAGGAGAAATAACTATATCGATGGATGGAAGCGACAATTATAATGCAGCAGAATCTAAGGTTGTGGAAATAACTGTTAATAAAAAGGAAAGTGCTACACTTGTGCCAGAAACTAAATCATATAAATATTCTACAGGCTCTAATGGTACCGCAAGTATTGACTTAAGTAAGAAGTTGCCAAGAGATATGGGAGCTAAAAATTATTCTGTATCTATTTCAGATAAGAATTCTATTATTTCAGATGCTTCAGTTATTAATGATGAATTATCATTTATTGTAAAACCTGGTGCATCAGGAGATAGAGCTGCTATTACAGTTACTATTCTTTCTGAAAATTATAAAGAAAGTACATTTGTAGTTAATGTATCATTAGCTAGTAAAGAAGTTCCGATTCTAGAAAGTATCAAGTTAAGTTCAAACGAATTAACTTATGGAAATAGTTTAAAGGTATTAAGCTTTAGAAAAGGCGAATTTGTAGATTCCAATAATAATTCGGTAGATGGTACACTTGATTGGGAAAATCCATATTTAATTCCAACAGTAGCAACAACAAGTGCAAAATGGAGGTTTAAGCCAACTAATTCTGAATATGCTAGTGTTACTGGATATTTACCAATCGTTGTGAATAAAGCAACACCTATTATTGAATTAGAAACAAAGGAATATAATGTAACTATTGGTGATCCAAGTTTCAAAATAAATGCAAGTTCTACTAGCACAGAAGGTGTTATAAAATATGAGGAAGATCTCAAGGAACATTTAAAAGACTATAATATATTAGTTGATTCTGAAGGTAATGTTTCAATTTTAAGAGTAGGGACTGGCGGGGTTAAAGTTTCTATGGATGAAACAGCCAATTATAATGCTGCGGAAATACAACGAGTTAAAGTAATCGTATCTAAGAAGGCTGCTATTACTATTGATCCAGAAGCTAAAGAGTATAGCTATATGACTGGCTCTAACGGTACAGTAAGTATTGATTTAAAGAGTAAATTACCATCTGATTATGGAGATGTGACTTATACTCCTGTGATAAGTGATAATACAATTGTACCATCTGTTACTATTGATGGTGATAATCTAGTTTATAATGTAAACAGTGGTGCTAGTGGTTCTACTGCAACTATAACTGTTACGATTGCGACAACAAACTATGAAGATATGACATATGAATTAACTGTGTCATTAGTTGACAAAATTGCAGTAAGTGAAAAGCAAGGTAATGAAGTTGCGATTAGTGGTTCTAATAAGCTTGCTTATGGAGATGCATTGAGTAAGCTATTACTGAATACAACTGTAGCTAAGTTTGTTGACCCAAATAATAATGTAGTAGAAGGAACATTATCTTGGGAAACTCCATCATTAGTTCCAACAGTAGGAACAACATCAGCAATATGGAAGTTTACACCAACTGATGAGAAATATACTAAGGTTACTGGTGAACTAGCAATTATTGTTAATAAGGCAACACCTAGTCTTACAAATGAACTACAAGCATCTAGTATTGTATATGGAAAAGCTCTTTCAGAAGTCACTTTAACAGGTGGAGAAATGAAGGTAGGAAATACAGTAATTAATGGCAGCTGGACATGGAAGACACCATCAGTTATTCCAACAGTAGAGAATACAGGATATGTAGCAGTGTTTACACCTGAAGACAGTGACAATTATGTTAGTGTTGAAGAAACTGTAACGGTAGTAGTTTCAAAAGCTACTCTACATTTAGCTACGACTCCAAGTTCATCAGTAATTACGTATGGTCAAACATTGAATGATTCTAGTTTAAGTGGTGGTGAAGTTTGGTTAGATTCAACAAATTCTACTGAAGTAGCGGGAACATGGAAATGGGCAGAATCTACTATCCTTCCTAAAGCAGGAATTGCTAATTATACAGTAGTATTTACGCCAAATGATGCTAGTAATTATAATAGTGTTGAATGTAGTGTATCAATTAATGTATCAAAGGCAACACCTAAAATTGAATTAAGTAATTTATCGCATTACACTAATAATGTAAGTGCAGCAATAGCGAAATTAGTACCATCAGATTCAACTGCATCTGTAGTTATAGAGTATGGAACTAAGAAAAATAATGGCACAGAAGAAATCACATGGTCATCAACTATTCCAACAGTAGCAGGTGATTATAGCGTTCGTGCTTATCTACCAAACGGAACAGATAATTTAAATGCAATTACTGTAGAAAATGCAGTGACTGGTACATTTAGTATTAAAAAGAGAAGCTCCGGCGGTGGAGGCGGAGGTGGCGGTGGATCGTCATCTTCCACCAAGTTAGACACTAATAAAACATATAGTACTATTCCTGAAAAGGCAGTAGTTAAAGAACTTGGTAATAATAAGTCGGCAACTGTTAAGTTAAATAGAAGCCAAGATATTACTGAAGATGTTATCTCTACTATGAAAGGAAAAGATGTATCACTTACTATCGAAGTAATGTCAGAAAGTAAAGTGTTATATAGTCTTACATTTGATGGTAATGAAATTAATGAGTCTAAAACTGTTAAGACAGGTCTAACATTTACTTCTCCAAAGCAAGCTGTTATTGAAGAACTATTTGAAAATAACAATACAAAGATTCTTAACTTTGAACACTCTGGTACTCTTCCTGGAAAGATGGTGGTTAAAGTAGATGTTTCAGATACTTATGGTGATGGTACTGTAGTTGATGTTTACCATTTTGATGAAGTAACTGATGAACTAACATTGGTTCAATCTAATATAATTGTAACTGCTGGATATTCTACATTTACACTTGAACATTGTTCAACATATGTAGTTGTAGATTCAAAAGCATTATCTGAATCAGATTTAGATGCATATTCTAAGATGGATATGAATGTATATGATAATTCACGTGTTACTTCTATTAAGAAGTCAGGTAATGGATTTGTTGTTGAAGGCTATATGTTTGAAGAAAACGCAGATTGCATCTATGCTGATACTCGTAACTGGCGTGAAATCGTATTTGTCAATGTTGATGATGCTTCTACTGAAAAGGCATATCGTAAGCAAACAACAAACATTTATAATCCATGGTTAAATAGTAATATGACAGCTACAGCTAATGGTAAGTATAAATTAAATTATGCGAATTACAGAGTTGAAGTTAATCCTTCTAGTATTAATAAATATGCAGGTAATGTACCTGGCTATAAGATTGCTAGTGGAACATATTATGTATATATGAGAATAAGTAATGGAAAGACAAGTTATCTATTCCCGTTAGTAGATAGAACGTTAGCTAATGGAACAAATATGGAAAATACAAATATGTTACCAGATGGATTTACAGTGAAAGATCCAGATAGTAGAATCTTAGTTTATACAGTTAAATAAAGATATTAATAAACCTACTAGTCATTTTGATTAGTAGGTTTTAATTTTATAGCTATTTAAGTGATCAAGGAATAATAAAAGCCCGGTTACCCGAGCTTCATTTTATTAATTATAATTTAACGATTTCCCCGTAAACTTCACCAGATGCAAAGCTTGCATTTGATTCATCAGTATCGATATGCATAGCTAACTTGAAGCTATCTTTAACACGGATTACAACATCACCGAATACTGTAGAACGACCATTTGTTTCAACCTTAACCCAAACGATTTCACCATTAGTTACACCTAATTCTTCAGCATCAGCTGGAGTCATATGGATGTGACGTTTAGCAACGATAACACCTTGAGCAAGTTCTACTTCACCAGCAGGACCAACTAATGTAAGACCTGGAGTACCAGCAACATCACCAGATTCACGAAGTGTACCAACAACACCTAATGAACGTGCATCTGTAGCAGATACTTCAACTTGTGTTTCAGGACGAGCAGGACCTAAAACGATAACATTCTTCATTTCACCTTTAGGACCACGTAATGTAACGCGTTCTTCACATGCGAATTGTCCTGGTTGAGATAAGTCTTTCTTGTGAGTTAATGTAGCACCAGCACCAAATAATGCTTCAATATGCTCTTGAGTAAGATGCACGTGACGTGCAGAAGTTTCAACTAAAAATTTCATAGTAATAATTTTCTCCTTTTTCACTACCTATATTCTACAACTTCTTAACATATTTTTAAAGTATTATGATGTAAGAAAATATATTTTGTGATTATTTATACAATAAAAAAGGTATCTAACATTACGTTAAATACCTAGATGTTTTAATAACCTTTAGCTTCTTGTCCTTCAATTAGTTTAATAGCACTACTTGTACCTAAACGATCAACACCAACAGCTAAATAATCTTCCATATCCTTTACACTACGAATGCCACCAGCTGCCTTCATCTTAACGTCTGGTCCAATATTAGCTTTAAATAATAGAATATCTTCCATTGTAGCACCAGCAGTACCAAAACCGGTAGATGTTTTAATATAATCCGCCTTAGCATTAGTTACAGCTTTACACATAGCAATCTTTTCTTCATCAGTTAAGTAACAAGTTTCAATAATAACCTTTAAGATATGATCTCCACAAGCTTCTTTTAAAGTACGAATTTCTTCTTCAATCTTTTCATAATTATGGTCTTTACAATCACCAATATTGATAACCATATCAATTTCATTAGCACCATCAGCTAATGCTTGTTTGATTTCCATAACCTTAGATTCAGTAGAATTGTAACCTAAAGGGAAACCAACTACTGTACAAATGTTAATCTTATCACCATAAGTTTCATTTAAGCGTTTAATATAGCTTTGAGGAATACAAATAGATGCTGTTTGATACTTAATAGAATCTTCAGCGATTTGTTTGATATCTTCCCATGTAGCTGTAGCTTTTAATAATGTATGGTCTACATGACTTAAAATTTCTTTATTATCCATTGTTTTTGCCTCCTAGAATATATGTTAATCGTAACGCTTTTTACTATAGAAGTCAAATGATATTAATTGTAATTAAACATCTAACGGTATAAGACATAATGTTTTGAAAAATGAGTTTATGAATACTACTATTTCCAAAGTACATCTCCAATTGCTTTTCCTAATTCTATCCCTATATTAAAAATTGTCTTTAATATATCTCCTCCAAACCAAAGGACTACAACAATTCCAATAATGATACCGACTTTCATTTTCAGATTTGATGCTTTATTTTCGTATGTGACTATTAACTCATTCAATTTTGATAACTCTAATGCAATTATCTCTAATTCACTTTTTTCGTTGGAAACGGGAATTTCTTTACCTAATAATTCGTGAACTTGAACTCCTAATACATCTGCTATTCTTACTAACTGTTCTGCATCAGGTACTGAAACTCCTTTTTCCCATTTAGATATTGTTTGTCTTACAACATTTAAGCGAGTAGCTAATTGTTCTTGGGAGAAGCCGTTAGCTATTCTCTGAGTTTTTAAATTTTCACTGAACATTGTTTATTTCTCCTTTACTGCTAGCAAAATCGTATCAAAAATACCTTAGTTCTACAAGCAATGTATATTAACATTATGTAAATATTGAGTGTATTACATAGTTTTAATTTTCAACAAACACTGATTTGTATGATTATTTGACTGTTTTTAAATGGGCTATCAGTCACTTTAATAGACTGCATTTTCGATGTGTCGAAATCTGTGAAAGTATGATTATTCCTAGCTTTTAAACATCATATTCAAAAATAGTAATATTATTTATTTTAAAAAAAATTAATCTTAAAATATAAACTAATGATATTAAAAGATAATATATAATGCATATTTAGAACTGTTAAGACAAACAAAGCATAGAAAAAGACACTACTTTATATTTGTAGTGTCTAAATAGTTATTAGTAAGGATATTCACTAGTGATTCCAAAGTAATCTTCTACTGTAAGCCAATCACCATCATTGTATAATGCAGTAGCTAGTTCAATGCCAACATAGCGTAAGTGCCATGGTTCATAGGCATAGCCTGTTTCATTTGTTTTATCTTTAGGATAGCGAAGAATGAAGCCATATTTGTAGCAGTTATCATTTACCCAAATACCTTCATCAGTATTAGCGAAGGATCCTTTAATTGTATTTAAATCTAAGGCATAGCCACTTTGGTGTTCACTGTGTCCTGGTCTAGCAGATATTGTATCGGCATATGTTTGACCATACAAGTTACAATAATTATTGTATAAATAATCTTGATAATTATAAGTACGATAGCCTGAACTATTGTATAAGTTTAAACCTAATGCTGCTGCATCTAATTTCATTAAATCAAAAGCAGCTTGTGTATCCTCATGGAAGCCATATGCATAGTCACTAGGTAGTGGATAGCTCTTATTTACTATCATAACGCCATTAATATAAGCAATATGGTCAACAATTTCAATTTGATATCCTTTAGAAGTAGTGATTACTCCATCTTCTAATACATAATTACCTTCATTAGCTTGAGGCTTATCTAATAATGTGATTGTTAGTGGAATAGTTGCTTTATTATTTGATGAATCGACTAGAATAGCTGCCAAATTGTATGTGCCTGCTGTTGTGATATCAATATTACCGTTAATAGTAAAACGTACATTTTCATCATAATTATCACTTACATGAAGTAGTGAGTAGAAATCCAATTCAGTATCTACATAGAATGTCATGTTAGTATCATTAGTGATTGTTGGTGCAGTAGTATCTACCACCTTATAAGTAACAACATACTTTTTACTTGTACCCTTTTTATTTTTAGTTTCTAATGTGAAGCTCTTTTCACCAATTGTTGATGTATCAAAATGATATCCACTATTTACGATTGTTCCATTAGTGGCTTGAATCTTGAAATCATTAATTGTAATTGGTGTATTAACCTCAAATGTATCTGTACCTACTACGTATTCAACATCTTGATTAACTTGATAGTCATTTATTAAGTAAAATACCTCATATCCTATCACGCATAATACTAAGACTAATAATATACTTAGTAGGGGAACTAGCTTCTTTTCCTTAATCATAATCTCATCTCCTACTATCTATATTATACAATACTTGATTAAGTAGTGAAAGTAAGAATTAAAAAAGTGATATTCGAGCGAATATCACTTAATTATTATTTATAGAATTCTTCACTTGTAAGATTTGGGTATAAATTATTGTCGTGTAAAGTTTTTAGCTTAGCTTCTACAATAGGACGATCTTCTTTATTTGTTACACCAAACCACTCTGAGTTACAAGGTAATACATCAACTGTGCATTTATTAGTTTTCATGCATTCATCAATGGCACCAGGTAGGATACATTCTTTCTTGATATCTTCTGCTGTTAATGATTTCAAGAAGTTAAGGAAGTAGTCTTCTAAGAAATCAAAGAAATCAGGTGTTAATCCCCAGAAGTTCATTGATACAGGTGTGTCATTAGGATAGATGTCACCTTCTTCAGTAAAGTTGATATCGCGAATAGTACCATCTTCAAAACGACATAGCTTATAAGTTTCAATGCATTCTACTAATTGATTCTTTTCATTACGCTTACAAATACCACGAGTTACTGTACCATTTTCAGGAACTGTATTTTGTAGTTCAAAGCCAATCATTGAGTATTTCTTAACATCCTTATCTGTATTATCAGCGTTAGCTAAGAAATCATGCATTGTTTTGAAGCACTCGTTACCATAATAATCGTCAGCATTGAATACACAGAATGGGCTATTTACGACATCCTTCGCGCATAATAGAGCATGCCCAGTACCAAATGGTTTAACACGATCACTTGGAACTGTATACCATTCAGGAATACGTTCATCTAGTTCTTGGAAGGCATAAGCGACCTCAATTTTCTTAGAAACACGTTCTCCTACTTGTTTATGGAAAGATTCATACATTGAACGTTTAATAATGAATACTACTTTATCAAAGCCCGCTATAATTGCATCGTAGATTGAATAATCCATAATTACTTCATTATTAGGGCCAATACCATCTACTTGTTTATTTCCGCCGTAACGACTACCTAAGCCAGCCGCCAAAATAACGATTGTTGTTTTATTTGCCATATTATTTTCTCTCCTATAAGTATATACAGATATTATACTACAATTAAATCTAATTCTAAAGCCTTAAAGTGAAATATGAGTTAATGTTAGTTATGAGACGTAATGCATGAAATTTCAATTGTAAACGTTTACAATTTTTAGGTTACAAAAAGTAGTCAAAATAGAGTGGAAAATGAGGTTAGAAATTAAGTGTTTTTAGAGGTTTTTTTCTAAAAATCAGAGAGTGATTTAGTTTATATTATATATATAATAAGGTTAGGAAAGCTAAAAATGACAGTTTTTTATAGGATTTTTAAAGAAAATAAAAAAAGTTTAAAAAATATTAAAAAAGTGCTTGCAATCAATGTTTATTTGTGGTAAAGTATCTCCGTGACCGCATAGACGTGCGAGGTTGCTGACCCACCGATACCCGTTGTCATGGTAGTGGCGTCAGGTAATTCGCATCGAGCGAGTCTATAAGAATATAGGCGAAATTAAGGAGGAAAAGCCATGGCAAAGAACACAGTACGTATCCGTTTAAAGGCATACGAACACAGAATCTTAGATGCATCTGCAGAAAAGATTATCACAGCAGCACAAGCTCACGGTGCTAAAAAGGTTGTTGGACCAGTTCCACTACCTACTGAAAAGCAAGTAGTTACAATTCTACGTGCAGTACATAAGTACAAAGATTCTCGTGAACAATTCGAGATTAGAACTCACAAACGTTTAATCGAAATCGTTGGACCTACTCCAGAAACTATCGACGCACTAAGTCGTTTAGATCTTCCAAGTGGTGTTGACATTGAGATTAAGCTTTAATCCGGAGGTGTCAATATGAAAGGTATATTAGGAAGAAAAATTGGTATGACACAAGTATTCACTACTGATGGTGTACTTGTTCCAGTAACAGTTCTTGAAGTAACTCCAAACGTTGTTCTTCAAAAGAAAACAATCGAAAACGATGGTTATGAAGCAGTTCAACTTGGTGTTGAAGATAAGAAAAATGCTAACAAACCAGAAGTTGGACATGCAAGCAAAGCAGAAACAGCTGCTAAGCAATTCGTTCGTGAAATTCGTGGTAGCGAAATGATGAGCTATGAAGTTGGTTCTACAGTTTCAGTTGACATTTTCACAAGCGGTGAAATCGTTGATGTAACTGGTACTTCAAAAGGTAAAGGTTTCAGCGGTACAATCTATCGTAACAACCAAACAATCGGACCTAAGAGTCACGGTTCAGGACATCACCGTGGTGTTGGTTCATTAGCAACAGTTGGTCGTAACAACGGTTACATCAATAAAGGCCGCGCAATGCCTGGTCATGAAGGTCATTTAACAGTGACAACTCAAAACTTAACAGTTGTTAAAACTGATGCAGAAAACAATTATATGCTTATCAAGGGAAATGTTCCTGGACCTAAGCGTTCATTCGTAGTAGTGAAGTCATCAATCAAGGGTACTAAATCAGTTGCTCCATTTGAATTGATTGACTACACAGCAGAGTAAGGAGGATTAGAAAATGCCAAGTGTTAAAGTGTTAAACCAAGCTGGTAATGATGTTAAGAGCTTAGATCTTAATGAAACAGTATTTGGTATTGAGCCTCATCAACAATCTGTGTTTGATGTAGTTATGATGCAACGTGCTTCATGGCGTCAAGGTACTCATGATACAAAAAATCGTAGCGAAGTTTCTGGTGGCGGTCGTAAGCCTTGGAAACAAAAAGGAACTGGACGTGCTCGTCAAGGTTCTATCCGTTCTCCACAATGGAGAGGCGGCGGAATCGTATTCGGTCCAACACCAAGAAATTATTCAATCCGTGTTAACCGTAAAGTACGTCGTTTAGCTCTTAAGTCAGTATTATCTGAAAAGGTTGCTGAACAAAACTTATTAGTAGTTGATAGCTTCAACTTTGAAACTCCAAAAACAAAAGAGTTCATCAAAGTATTAGATGCTTTAAAAGTTACAGACAGCGCATTAATCGTTGTTGCTGATGGCGAAGATGCTTACAACGCTTACTTATCAAGCCGTAACTTAACTAACTGTGTTATGTTAACAGCTGAAAACATTAGCGTTTATGATGTATTAGCTTTCGATAAGTTAATCATGACTGAAGCAGCTATCGCTCAAATCGAGGAGGTACTTGCCTAATGAGTAACGCTAGAGATATTATCATCCGCCCTATCATTACTGAAAAGTCAATGAAGATTATGGATGCTGAAAACAAAATTACATTCGAAGTAGCTAAGGGCGCTAACAAAACTGAAATCCGTCAAGCTATCGAAGAAATCTTCAACGTTAAAGTTGTTAAGGTTAATGTAATGAACTGTCTTCCAAAGACAAAACGTATGGGACGTTACGTTGGTAAGACAAATGCTGTTCGTAAAGCAATCGTAACAATTGCTGAAGGACAAGAAATCAAATTATTCGGTGAATAATTGATTAAATAAATATGGGATGAAGACGCTATATCCCGATAATTGCGAAGGAGGAAAAGATCCATGCCGATCAAAAAATATAAACCTACCACAAACGGTAGACGTAATATGACGACTCTTGTTAACGATGAAATTACTACATCAACTCCTGAATATTCACTATGTGAATCATTAAGTAAAACAGGTGGACGTAACAACAATGGTCGTATCACAACTCGCCACATTGGTGGTGGACACAAACGTTTATATCGTGTTATCGATTTCAAACGTAATAAGGATGATATTCCAGCAAAAGTTGCTACTATCGAATACGATCCAAACAGAACTGCAAACATTGCATTATTACACTATGTTGATGGTGAAAAACGTTACATCATTGCTCCAAAAGGTTTAAAAGTTGGAACAAAGATTGTTTCTGGTAAAGCAACAGATATCAAAGTTGGTAACTGCTGTGAATTAGGAAATATGCCTGAAGGTACATTCATCCACAACATCGAATTAAAACCTGGTAAGGGTGGACAATTAGTTCGTTCTGCTGGTGTTTCAGCTCAAATCCTTGGTTTCGAAGGTAAATATGCTATCATTCGTTTAGCTTCTGGTGAAGTTCGTAAGATCTTATCAGTATGCCGTGCAACAATCGGTCAAGTAGGTAACGAAGATTACAGCTTAGTAAACGTTGGTAAAGCTGGTAGAACTCGTTGGATGGGTATCCGTCCTACAGTTCGTGGTTCTGTTATGAACCCTAACGATCACCCTCACGGTGGTGGTGAAGGACGTACTCCAATCGGACGTAAGTCTCCAATGACTCCATGGGGCAAGAAAGCCATGGGTGTTAAAACTCGTAAGAACAAGAAAGCATCTACTAAACTAATCGTTCGTAGACGCAATGGAAAATAGGAGGAGCTTTTAAAATGACACGTAGCTTGAAAAAAGGTCCATTCGTTGATCAACACTTAATGAATAAGGTTGAAAAATTGAATGCTAGTAATAAAAAAGAAGTAATCAAAACTTGGTCACGTCGTTCAACTATTTTCCCATCATTCATCGAACACACATTCGCTGTTTATAATGGGAAAGAACATCTTCCTGTTTATGTAACAGAGGATATGGTAGGACACAAATTAGGTGAATTCGTACCAACTCGTCGTAATGGTGGACATGGCGACGATGCTAAGAAATAATTAGGAGGATAATGAAATGGAAGTTAAAGCACAAGCAAAGACAGTTCGTATCGCTCCACGTAAAGTACGCTTAGTTATTGACTTAATCCGTGGCAAAGATGTAAAGGAAGCTGCTGCGATTCTTGAGTTTACAAATCGTGGTGCATCTACAGCAGTTGCTAAGGTTTTAAAATCTGCAGTAGCTAATGCTGTTCATAACAATGGTATGAACGAAGAAAAATTATATGTTAAAGCATGTTATGTTGATGAAGGTATGACTTTAAAACGTTTCATGCCTCGCGCTAAGGGATCTGCTGCTCAAATCTTAAAGCGTACAAGCCACATCACAGTTGTGGTAGAAGAACGATAGGAGGCTAAATTAGAATGGGTCAAAAAGTTAGTCCAATCGGTATGCGTGTTGGGGTTATCCGTGATTGGGAATCTCGCTGGTATGCTGAAAAAGAATATGGAACATTATTAATTGAAGATAGTAAAATCCGTGATTTAATGTTTGAAGAATTAAAAGGTGCAGCTGTAGGCCGTATCGAAATCGAACGTTCAAAAAATCGCGTTGATGTTATCGTTCGCACAGCTCGTCCAGGTGTTGTAATTGGCAACAATGGTGAGAATGTTGAAGTATTAAAGAACAAATTAGTTAAATTAACTAATGGTAAGAATGTAAATATTAAAGTAGTGGAAATTGCTAACCCTGATTGTGATGCTACATTAGTTGCTAAGTCAATTGCTGAACAATTAGAACAACGTGCATCTTTCCGTACTGCTCAAAAGAAAGCAATCCAAAAGACTATGCGTGCTGGAGCTAAAGGTATCAAGACTATGATCTCTGGTCGTTTAGGTGGTGCTGATATCGCTCGTAGCGAAGGTTACTCAGAAGGTGTTGTACCTCTACATACATTACGTTCTGATATCGACTTTGCTATCGCTGAAGCTGCTACAACTTATGGACGCTTAGGTGTTAAGGTTTGGATCTGCCGTGGTGAAGTTTTACCAGGTGAAATGGTTCAAGAAATGCCAGCTCCTAAAGCTCCTGAAAAACGTGAACGTCGTAATGATCGTCGTCCTCGTCGTAGCGAAAAGGCTGCTGAAGAAGCTAAGCCTACTACACAAGAAGGAGGTAACTAGTCATGTTAATGCCTAACAGAACTAAATATCGTCGTCCTCATCGCGTAAGCTATGAAGGTCGTTCAAAAGCCGGACGTGAAGTAACATTCGGTGAATATGGATTAGTTGCAGAAAGCGGTGCTTATGTATCTAACCGTCAAATCGAAGCTGCCCGTATCGCTATGACACGTTATATGAAGCGTGGTGGACAAGTTTGGATTAAGATTTTCCCACACTTAGCTAGAACTAAAAAACCTCTAGAAGTACGTATGGGATCTGGTAAAGGTGCTCCAGAAGGATGGGTAGCTGTAGTTCAACCAGGCCGTATCATGTTTGAAATCGGTGGCGTTGATGAAGCAATCGCTAGAGAAGCATTCCGTTTAGCACAACACAAATTACCAGTTAAATGTAAATTTGTAAGAAAAGGCGAGGAGGAAAAGTAAAATGAAGGTTTCTGAAATCAGAGAAAAAAGCAATGAAGAATTAGCAAATGAAATCAAAACACTTAAAGATGAACTTTTCACTTTACGTTTTCAAAATGCTACTGGACAATTGCAAAATACAGCTCGTATGAGCGAAATTCGCAAAACAATCGCAAGAATCAAAACTGTTATCACTGAGCGTGAGCTTAGTGATAAGAACTAATAAGGAGGATCAAGGAAAATGGAAAGATCTAGCCGAAGAGTATTAAGAGGTAGAGTTGTTTCTGATAAAATGGATAAGACAATTACTGTTTTAGTTGAAACTCATAAGAATCATCCTCTTTATGGTAAACGCGTTAAATATTCTAAGAAATATCATGCTCATGATGAACTTAACGAAGCGAAACTTGGGGACATTGTTGAAATTATGGAAACAAGACCTCTATCTGCAACAAAACGTTTCCGTTTAGTTAAGATTATCGAGAAAGCAATCATCCTTTAGGATTTAAAGGAGGTATATAACATATGATTCAAAATGAAACAAGATTAAACGTTGCAGACAACACTGGTGCTAAAGAAGTTCTTGTAATCCGCTGCTTAGGTGGTTCAAAACGTAAGAGTGCTTCTATCGGTGATATCGTAGTATGTGCAGTAAAAGATGCTAATGCAGGTGGCTCTGTTAAGAAGGGTGACGTTGTAAAAGCAGTTATCGTAAGAACTAAATATGGTATTCGTAGAGAAAACGGTTCTTATATCAAATTTGATGATAACGCATGCGTAATCATTAAGGATGATAAGACTCCAAAGGGAACTCGTATCTTCGGACCAGTTGCAAGAGAACTTCGTGATAGAGACTTCTTAAAGATCGTGTCTCTAGCTCCAGAAGTACTTTAGTAGGAGGAAAGTCACATGAAAATTAAAAAGGGTGATAAAGTGCAAGTAATCACTGGATCTTACAAAGGTACAGTTGGTGAAGTTTTACAAGTAAATCCTAAGACTAACAAAGTTGTAGTTGAAGGTGTTGCTATTGCAAAGAAACATTTAAAACCTACTCAAATGAATCCTGAGGGAGGCATTGTTGAAAAGGAAGCTGCTATCGATGCTTCTAACGTTATGTTAGTTGATAGCAAGACTAAGAAACCTAGCCGTGTAGGTTATAAGATTGAAAAAGATAAGAAAGTACGTGTATTCAAAAAATCAGGTACTGTAGTTAAGGAATAAGGAGGTATAAAGGATGAATCGTTTGCAAGAAAAATATGTTAAAGAAGTAACTCCTGCATTAGTTGAAAAATTCCAATATACTTCAATTATGCAAGCTCCTAAAGTTGAAAAAGTTGTAATCAACATGGGTATTGGTGATGCTATCCAAAATCCTAAAGCTTTAGAAGAAGCAGTTGCTGAATTAACTCAAATCGCAGGTCAAAAACCTGTAATTACAAGAGCTAAAAAATCAATCGCTAACTTCAAATTACGTGAAGGTATGTCAATTGGTTGTAAGGTAACATTACGTGGTGAAAAAATGTATGAATTCTTAGATAAATTATTCAACATTTCTCTTCCTCGTGTACGTGACTTCCGTGGTGTTTCTAAGACTGCATTTGATGGTCGTGGAAACTACACATTAGGTGTTAAAGAACAAATCATCTTCCCAGAAATCAATTTCGATAAGGTGCAAATCGTTCGTGGTATGGATATCGTTATCGTAACTACTGCTAACACTAATGAAGAAGGTTACGCATTATTAGAAGGCATGGGAATGCCTTTCCAAAAATAGGAGGACAATGTTAAATGGCTAAGACATCAATGAAAATTAAACAACAACGTCCTCAAAAATTCGCTGTTCGTGAATATACACGTTGCGAAATTTGTGGTCGTCCACATTCAGTTTTAAGAAAATACAAGATCTGCCGTATTTGCTTCCGCGAATTAGCTTATAAAGGCCAAATTCCTGGAGTAAAGAAGGCTAGCTGGTAAGAAGGAGGTAAAAACAATGATGGTTATGACAGATCCAATTGCTGATATGTTAACACGTATTCGTAACGCACAACAAGCTCGTCACGAAACAGTTGATATCCCTTCAAGCAAGATGAAAATTGAAATCGCTACAATCTTAAAAGAAGAAGGATTCATCACAGATTATAGCGTTAATGGTGATACTAAGAAAGTTATCACAGTTACATTAAAATACGGTTCTAACAATGAGAAAGTAATCAGCGGTATCAAACGTATCTCTAAACCAGGTTTACGTGTGTATGCTAATGGTGAAAATCTTCCTCGTGTGTTAAATGGTTTAGGTATTGCAATCATTTCAACATCACAAGGTGTTATGACTGATAAGAATGCTCGTGCTAAACATATTGGTGGCGAAGTTATCGCTTATGTTTGGTAGTAAATAGACGGAGGTAGAAAGAAATGTCACGTATCGGTAATAAAGCGATTACCATTCCTGCAGGTGTTGAAGTAACTGTTGCTGCAGGTAATGAGGTGACTGTAAAAGGTCCAAAAGGAACATTAACTCGTAAATTCAATGAAAACTTAGGTATTAGCATTGATGGTAATGTTCTAACAGTAACTCGTCCAAACGAAGAAAAACATACAAAACAATTACATGGTACAACTCGTGCCTTAATCAATAACATGGTTGTTGGTGTATCTGAAGGATATTCAATTTCTCTTGAATTAGTAGGTATCGGTTTCCGTGCTGCTGTATCAGGAAATAAATTAACTATGAATATTGGTTATTCACACCAAGTTGAAGTAATTGCTGAAGAAGGTGTAACAATTGCTTGTCCATCTGCTACAGAAATTACTGTAACTGGTATTGATAAACAACGTGTTGGTGAAGTAGCTGCTAACATCCGCGCCGCTAGAAAACCAGAGCCATATAAAGGTAAAGGTATTCGTTATAAAGGTGAAGTTGTTCGTCGTAAAGAAGGAAAAACAGCAGGTAAGAAATAGGAAGGGAGTAACTAAAACATGTCAAAATTATCAAAAAATCAAGAACGCATTAGAAGACATATTCGTGTTCGTCGTAAAGTTAGTGGAACTCCAGAATGCCCTCGCCTAAATGTATTCCGTTCTAACGCTCATATTCATGCACAAATCATTGATGATGTTAATGGTAACACATTAGTATCAGCAAGCAGTGTTGAAATGAAATTAGAAAACGGCGGAAACATCGAAGCAGCAAAAGCAGTAGGCGCTGAAGTTGCAAAACGTGCATTAGCAAAAAATATTACTACAGTTGTATACGATCGTGGTGGATACGTTTACCATGGGCGTGTTGCAGCATTAGCAGAAGCAGCTCGTGAAGCTGGCTTGAAATTCTAGGAGGCGCGCAAATCATGGAACGTAACAAAAATAGAAGAACTGAACGCGAAAAAGAATTTGAAGAACGCGTCGTTGTAATTAACCGTGTTACTAAAGTTGTTAAGGGTGGACGTCGTTTCCGCTTCGCAGCATTAGTAGTAATCGGTGATAAAAAGGGTCGTGTAGGATTCGGAACAGGTAAGGCTAACGAAGTACCTGATGCAATTAAAAAGGCTGTTGAAGATGCTAAGAGAAATGTCATCAAGGTTCCAACAGTTGGTACAACTATTCCTCATGAAGTTACAGGTGTATACGGAGCTGGTAAAGTTGTATTACGTCCTGCTAGTGAAGGTACAGGAGTTATCGCAGGTGGTGCGGTACGTGCTGTATTAGAATTAGCTGGTATCCAAGACGTTTTATCTAAGTGTTTAGGTTCACGTACTCCAATCAACGTTGTACGTGCTACTATTACTGGTCTTGCTGAATTAAAGACAATTGCTTCTGTTGCTGAAACACGCGGCAAGAAGTTCAGCGAAATTCGATAGGAGGCCATTAAGATGAAATTACATGAATTAAAATATACTGAAGGTGCTCGTCGCGATAAGAAACGTATCGGTCGTGGCCCAGGTTCAGGTAACGGTAAAACTTCAGGTAAAGGTAACAAAGGTCAAAACGCTCGTAGCGGCGGTGGCGTACGTTTAGGTTTTGAAGGTGGTCAAACTCCTTTATTCCGTCGTATTCCTAAGAGAGGATTCACTAATTTCTCACGTAAAGAATATGCTATCGTTAACGTAGCAGCTCTTAACAAGTTTGAAAAGGGAACTGAAGTTACTCCTGAATTATTAATTGAAACAGGTTTAGTTGGTAAAGAATTAAACGGTATCAAGATTTTAGGTGAAGGTGAATTAAATGTAGCTTTAACAGTTAAAGCTCATAAATTCTCTAAATCTGCAGTTGAAAGTATTGAAAAAGCTGGCGGAAAAATTGAGGTAATCTAATATGATTAACATGTGCGTCGACTTGTTCAAAAATAAGGAAATTCGTAATAGAATTCTCTTTACTTTGGCAGTGTTGTTTGTCTATCGCCTAGGTGCAGCAATCGTTGTTCCAATGGTTGATAACACAAAAGTTATGGCAGCAATAACAGACGACTCACTATTCGCAATGATGAATACATTAGGAGGAGGAGCTCTAGAGAAATTCTCTATCTTCTCCCTTGGTGTTTCTCCATACATTACGGCTAGTATCATTGTTCAATTAATGGCAATGGATGTAATTCCTGCTTTAACTGAAATGGCTAAGTCAGGTGCGACTGGTCGTATGCAAATGGATAAGGTAACTCGTTATCTTGCTGTTGTATTAGCATATGTACAAGCATTTACGCTAACATATGGCTTCGATAAATCATATGGATTAGTTCCAGGTGCTGACTTTGCTAAATATTTATATATTGCAACTTTATTAACAGCTGGATCAATGTTCGCAATGTGGTTAGGTGATCAAATTACAATTAAAGGTATCGGTAACGGTATCTCTATGTTAATTTTCACAGGTATTGTAGCAAACTTACCTGCACAATTTATGCAAACATTCCAAACAATGGTTGATACTTCAAACTCTCAATCATTATTCAGTGGAGTATTAAGTTTTGGTGCTTATGTATTAGTTTATGTATTAATCATGATACTAGTAATCTTCATGGAAACAGCTGTTCGTAAAATTCCAATTCAATATACATCAAGTTCAGTTAAGAGAAGTGGTCAAGATATGACTTTCTTACCATTAAAGATTAACTCAGCTGGTGTTATCCCTGTAATCTTCGCTTCATCAATTATGATGGCTCCGATTACAGTAATGAGCTTTATGAAACAAACAGAAACTACTGCGGCAATCGCAAACTTCTTAAGTTTCAATAAGCCAACAGGATTATGTATTTACATTCTATTAATTATTTTCTGCACATTCTTCTATTCCAACTTACAAGTTGATCCAGAGAAGATTGCTGAAAACTTAAATAAATCTGGTGTATATATCCCAGGTGTTCGTCCAGGTAAAGAAACTGAAGAATATGTTCGTAAGATTCTTAACCGTATTACAGTGTTAGGTTGTGCATTCTTAGTATTTATCGCTGCTCTACCACATGTATTAACAATGTTTACTACATTACCATCTTCTATCTCAGTTGGTGGTACAGGTATGATTATCGTTGTAGGTGTTGGTCTAGAGACAATGAGACAATTGAAAGGACAACTAACTACACGTTCATATCGTGGGTTTGTTGATAGACGTTAATTTATGAAATTAATTATCATTGGAGCTCCTGGTGCTGGTAAAGGCACTATGTCAGAAGAAATAATTAATAAATACAATATCCCTCATATTTCCACTGGAGATATGTTTAGAGATCAAATTGCTCGTCAAACAGAACTTGGTCTTAAAGCTAAGGAATATATTGAACGCGGAGAATTAGTTCCAGATTCAATAACAATTAGCTTTGTCAAGGAACGCTTGTTACAAGATGATTGTAAAACAAGTTATTTATTAGACGGCTTCCCAAGAAGTGAAGCTCAAGCAGAAGTGTTTGCACAAATGTTAGAGAATAAAGAACTTGGGTTAGATGCTGTAATTTATCTTGAAGTTGATTTCTCAAAATTAATCGAGAGAGTTACAGGAAGACGCATCTGTAGAAATTGTAAGAGTGTTTACCACACAGTATTCTCACCTTCAAAAGTTGAAGGCGTATGTGATAAATGTGGTGGTGAGTTGTATCAAAGACCTGATGATACAGAAGAGTCATTGAAACAACGCTTAGAAGCTTACAATGAAGAAACAATGCCTGTTATTAAATACTTTGAAAAATTAGGTTATGTTAAGAAGATTGATGCAAGTCAAGATATCGAAAATGTAAAAGCTAGTTTATTTGAAGTATTAGGAGATATTAAATAGTGGTTTCAATTAAGACTAAAGAAGAAATCCTATTAATGAGAGAAGCTGGTAGAATTACAGCTTTAGCTCATGAAGCAGTAGCAAATGCAATTAAACCTGGCATTACTACTAAGCAACTTGAAGAAGTTGCAGAACAAGTTATTCGATCATGTGGAGCCATCCCTGCCTTTAAAGGTGAGGATGGTTTCCCTGCGAATATATGTACTTCAATTAATGATGAAATAGTTCATGGAATTCCATGCTTGACAAAACTAGAAAATGGTGATATTATTTCAGTCGATATTGGCGCTAACTACAAAGGGTACTTTGGAGACTGCGCTAAGACTCACCCTGTTGGAGTAATTTCCCTTGAAGCGAAGCAGCTGTTAGAAGTTACGCAACAGTCATTATTTGAAGGTCTTAAAATGGTGAAACCGGGCAACCGGCTAGGCGATATTTCGCATGCAATTCAAACGTATGCAGAGAAATATGGCTATTCCATACCTATCGAGTATGGTGGTCATGGTATTGGTTCCGAATTACATGAAGAACCGCATATTTCCAATGTTGGAGATGCAAATACCGGTATCACTCTAAAGGAAGGTATGTGCCTAGCAATAGAGCCCATGCTTATTTGTGGGAAACCACACACTAGAGTATTAAAAGATGGATTCACAGTTGTAAGTAAGGACCATACTTTGTCCGCTCATTTTGAGCATACTGTATTGGTTACTAAAGAAGGCTATGAAATCTTGACAACTCTACCTAAATAAGGAGGGATATTGGTAATGGGTAAACAAGATGTAATTGAAATCACGGGGATCGTGGAAGACACTCTTCCCAATGCCATGTTCAAAGTTAAACTTGAAAACGGGCACGAAATTTTAGCTCACGTTTCTGGTAAAATCCGTATGAACTACATTCGCATTTTACCGGGCGATCGTGTAACCGTAGAAATCTCACCATACGATTTAACACGTGGGCGCATTACATTCCGACATAAATAAGTCGGCGAGGAGGTAAAACGCATGAAAGTTAGACCATCAGTTAAGCCAATCTGTGATAAATGTCGTATTATCAAAAGAAAAGGCCGTGTTATGGTAATTTGCGAAAATCCAAAACACAAACAAAGACAAGGAAACTAATGGAGGTAATTTATGGCACGTATTGCAGGAATTGACATTCCACGCGATAAACGCGTAGTAGTGTCTTTAACTTATGTTTACGGTATCGGTCGTACTACGGCTGAACAAATCTTAGCAACTTGTGGAATCGATGAAAGTATCCGCGTTAAGGATTTATCAGAAGAACAAGTTAATGCTATTCGTCAAGAAGTAGATAAAATCAAAGTAGAAGGTGACTTACGTCGTGAAGTTAACCTTAATATCAAACGTTTAATGGAAATCGGTTGCTACCGCGGAACTCGTCATCGTAAGGGATTACCAGTTCGTGGTCAACGTACAAAAACAAATGCTCGTACTCGCAAAGGTCCACGTCGTACTGTAGCTGGTAAGAAGAAATAGTGGATAATAAAGGAGGAAATTAGAAATGGCACAAGTTAAAAAAGGTGCAACACGTGGTAAACGTCGTGCTCGTAAGAACGTTGCCAAAGGTGTAGCTCATATTCATTCAACTTTTAATAACACTATTGTAACAATCACTGACGAAGCTGGAAATGTAATCTCTTGGTCAAGTGCAGGAGCATTAGGTTTTAAAGGTTCAAGAAAATCAACACCATTTGCTGCTCAAATGGCTGCAGAAGCTGCAGGTAAAGCATCAATGGATCATGGTATGAAATCAGTAGAAGTTAACGTTAAGGGACCAGGTCCAGGACGTGAAGCTGCTGTTCGTTCATTACAAACTGCTGGATTAGAAATCACAGTAATCAATGATGTAACACCTATCCCACATAACGGATGTCGTCCACCAAAACGTCCTCGTGGATAGTAATTAGTAAGTGTAACGCGATGAGGAGGGATTCACATGCAACAGTTTGAACGCGCTAACTTTGAAGTAAAGGATTACGTTGAATCTGAAAACTATGGTAGATTTGTGGTTGAACCACTAGCTAGAGGTTTCGGACAAACAATTGGTAATGCTTTAAGACGTGTATTACTCTCTTCTTTACCAGGTGGAGCTGTATATAGTATTCAAATTCCTGGAATTTACCATGAATTTACAGCAATCCCTGGAATCGTAGAAGATGTAACTGCAATGATTTTAAACATCAAAGGTTTAATCATTAAAATTGAAGATGATGAAGTTTACACTCTACGTATTTCAAAAAGAGGACCAATGACAGTAACTGCTGGAGATATCGAATGTCCAACTAATGTTACTATTTTAAATCCTGATCATGTAATCTGTACTCTTGAAGAGGGCGGATCACTTGAAATGGAATTATATGCTCGTAATGGTCGTGGCTATGTAAGTGCTGATCAAAACAAGAACTTATATCAAAGCCAAAATCAAACTATCGGTATTATTTATACTGATGCTATTTACACACCTATCACAAAGGTTGCATACGCAGTTGAACAAACTCGTGTGGGACAAAATGCAAACTTTGATCGTGTTATCTTTGATATTTGGACTGATGGTAGTATCAATCCACAAAAATCATTATCATTAGCTGCAAAGATTCTACGTGATCATTTAGACTTAATTGTTGAGTTAAATGAATCAGTAGCAGAAATGGAAAATGCTATGAAGGATGCTGGCGGTGAAGTTGGTAACAAGGGTATGGTAATGATTATCGAGGATTTAGACTTATCAGTTCGTTCATATAACTGTCTAAAACGTGCAGGTATTCAAACAGTTGAAGAACTTACACAAAAGACTGAAGATGAAATGATGAGAGTTAGAAATCTAGGTAAGAAATCACTTAAAGAAGTTAAGGATAAGTTGATTGATTTAGGCTTAAGCTTTAAAATCAACGACTAATTATTAGGAGGCTAAACAATGAGAAATCGTAAATTGGGAATGACTGCTGATCATCGTAAAGCAATGTTACGTAATCAAGCAACAAGCTTAATCCAATACGGTCGTATTGAAACTACAGATACACGTGCTAAAGAATTACGTAGTGTTGTTGAAGAATTAGTAACACTAGCTAAACGTGGTGATTTACATGCACGTCGTCAAGCTGCTAGCTTTGTACGCGATATTGTAGTTGATAAAGAGACAAATCAAACTGCTCTTCAAAAACTATTTAGCGTATATGGTCCTAAGTATGCTGACCGTAAAGGTGGATATACTCGTATTACTAAAATTGGTAACCGTAAAGGTGACAATGCTCCAGTTTCTGTAATCGAATTTATTGACTAATTATAATTAACCCGGATTATTCCGGGTTTTTATTTACATTATGTATGAGTATTTACTTTTTAAAGTAATGTGCTATAATGTATCCGTTACTACTTCGGGGATGGGTGAAATTCCCTACCGGCGGTATACCCCGCGAGCCTACCAAGGTTGAATCGGTGCGATTCCGATGGCGACAGTAAAGTCTGGATGATAGAAGGTAAACTTCCTTTAATAAGCAAACTCCGAAGGTTTTTAAAACCTTTTTTAATTTGAAGGAAATGAGGAATGTATATGACTAAAATTATAGAATTACAAGATGTTGTATTTAGTTATGATGAAAATACACCAGCTTTAAGAGGTACAAATTTATATATTAATAAAGGTGAATATACTACTATTATTGGACATAATGGTAGTGGTAAATCAACTGTGGCAAAACTAATAATGGGGTTATTAGAAGCTGAGTATGGAAAGATACTTGTTGATGGTTTAGAAATGAATATTGATAATGTTTATGAAATTAGAAGTAAAATTGGAATTGTATTTCAGAATCCAGATAATCAATTCATTGGTTCTACAGTTAGAGATGATATAGCATTCGGATTAGAGAATCATCAAATACCACAACAAGATATGGATGATTTAATAAATACTTATGCATCTAAAGTAGGGATGATTAATTATTTGGATCATGAACCTACTAAATTAAGTGGAGGTCAAAAGCAACGCGTAGCGATTGCAGGTGTACTTGCGATGCATCCGGATATCATTATTCTTGATGAAGCAACAAGTATGTTAGATCCATTAGGAAGAGAAGAAATTAATAGCTTAGTGCATGAAATCCATGAGAAGAATGATATGACAATTATCTCAATTACTCATGATATTGAAGAGGTTGCGATGAGTGATAGAGTTATTGTATTAGATAAAGGAAAGGTACGTATGGAAGGTAAGCCTGAGGACGTGCTTAAACGTGAATCTGAGCTTGTTTCTATGAATCTAGATGTTCCATTCGGGTACAAGCTAAGTAAGGCTCTGAAGGCCCAAGGAATAGCTGTACACGAGGATATATTGATAGAAGAGGTGGTGAATGAATTATGTCAGTTAAATTCAAAAATGTAGGACATATTTATTCTCCTGATTCACCATTTGAATATGTGGCATTACATGATGTAAATCTAGAATTACCATTACATAAAATGGTGGCAATTGTTGGTAATACTGGTAGCGGTAAATCTACTTTAGTTCAACATTTAAATGCGTTATTAAAGCCTACTAGTGGTGAAGTACATATTAATGATCGAATTATTGTAGCTGATGAAAAGCCAAGAAATTTAAAATCACTACGTAAGGTAGTTGGACTTGTTTTCCAATTTCCTGAGTATCAATTATTTGAGGAAACAATTCTAAGAGATATCGCCTTTGGTCCTAAGAACTTTGGCATTAGTGAAGAAGAAGCAGAAGCTCGTGCTAGAATGGCTATCAAACAAGTAGGTTTAGATGAAAGCTATTTAATGCGTTCTCCATTTGATTTAAGTGGTGGGCAAAAGCGTCGTGTCGCAATCGCAGGAATACTTGCAATGGACCCAGAAATCATTGTATTAGATGAACCTACAGCAGGCTTAGACCCTCAAGGTGCTAAACAAATGATGCAGTTATTTGCAGATTTAAAGAATAAGCACAATAAGACTATTTATATTGTTACTCATGATATGGAGCATGTATTAAACTATTGTGATGAAGTAGTTGTAATGAAAGATGGTAGAATGATTCACCAAAGTAATGTAGAGGATTTCTTTGCTGAGGGTGAATTATTAAATGATTTACATATTGCACCACCTGCAATTATTAAGGTTAAACAAATGTTGAAAGAAAGAGGCTTTAAATTAAGTAAAGCTAATGACTTTGATACACTTGTTAAGGATATTGTGAAGGAGGTAAGAAAATAATGAAGAATATTGCTTTAGGACGTTATATTCCATTAAATACTCCTTTCCACAGACTAGATCCAAGAGCTAAGATAGATGCTATGTTCTTAATGTTAATTGCTATCTTTATTCCAGCTGGCTTTATTGGTTATGGAATTATTGGTGTTGCGGTAGTTGCATGCATTTATCTTGCAGGACTTAAGTTTGATTTCATTGTGAAGGCAATGAAACCAATGATGTTTATGCTAGTGTTCTTACTTGTTGTGAATGCCATGGTTATTAAAGATGGTGTAGCACTTGTGACACTTGGTAGCTTCAGTATTTATAGTGGTGCTATTATTCAAACATTATATATTACTGTACGTTTAATGCTGATGGTTATGATCACAACATTATTAACAGCTACTACAAAACCACTAGACTTAACATTAGGTATTGAATGCTTATTAGCTCCATTTAAAAAAATTGGAGTACCAGCTCATGAAATTGCGATGATGATTAGTATTGCATTACGTTTCATTCCTACCTTAATTGAGGAAACTGATCGTATTATTAAAGCACAAACAAGTCGTGGTGTAGATTTAGATGAAGGTAGCTTAAAAGAAAAGATTATGGCGGTATTATCGTTAATTGTTCCTTTATTTGTAAGTGCCTTCCAAAAGGCTGAGGACCTTGCGAATGCGATGGAATCACGTGGCTATGCACCTGGTGCTACTAGAACACGTTATAAAGTGTTGAAATGGACTACAAGTGATACATTATTGATTGTTGGTACTATTGTAGTAATAATCTTAAATGTAGGTGTTTGGAAGCTACTATGAGATTAAAGGTAACGATTAGCTACGATGGTAGTAATTATAAAGGGTGGCAAAGTCAACCTCATGGTAATAGTATTCAACAAGTAATAGAAAAAGGACTTGCGAAGATGCATCGTCATGATGTATATATTTCCGCAAGCGGTAGAACTGATGCAGGAGTACATGCTGTTGGTCAAGTATTCCATTTTGATTCAGAATTAGATATTACGTTAGATAAATGGCGTCAAGCTATTAATAGTAATACACCATATGATATCTATGTTCATAAGGTAGAAGCTGTTGATGAAGAATTTCATGCACGTTATTCTTGTAAGTCTAAGAAATATCAATATAGGTTCTCAATGGAGCCATATTATAATGTACATCGTTATAAATATTGTACTCAATTAAAAAGAACGTATGATATTGAAAAGATGATGGATGCAGCTAAGATATTTGTTGGCGAACATGATTTCACATCATATTGTGCCAATACGATGGAAGAACAGCCTAATCAAGTTAGAACTATCTATGATATTTCATTCCATCAAGAAGGTGATGAATGGGTAGTGACATACTATGGTGATGGATTCTTACGCTATATGGTGCGTATGATTATGGGAACACTATTTGCGATAGGATCAGGTACAATCACTGCGGAGACAGCAAAAGAATGGCTAGAGGCAAAGGATAAGCGTTTATGTCGATTTAATGCTGAGCCTAATGGATTGTATCTAATGGAAGTTAATTACTAGGTATCGAGAAATCGATGCCTTTTTTATTGTGTAAGTGTTTTAGTTGCTTCAAAGTATTCAATAATACCTTTTTCTATTCCTCTAGCATAAGCTTTTTGACTATCAGAATCTGTTAACTTTTTTAAGTCCTCTTCATTATCCATATACCCTAATTCAATTAGTGTACTCGGTAAGTTTTCCTCTCTTAATACTGCATAATCTCCAAAGTATACTCTGCGTAAATTAATGTCAGCTTCACTAGAAATATTTTGACCTAGTATATTACCAAATAATTCTCTTTCAGCATCATTATATAAATCATAGCCAGGATATTCCTCTGCAACATTATTACCAGTAAGAATCATATCTAAGCCCTGTAGAGATACTTCCTCATTACCTGTGACATTTGAATGAATAGAAACAAAGACAACATCATCTATTTGGTTTGTTAGCTCAAAGATTTCCTTTAGTTCTTCATTCATATCTTCACCTTTACGATATAGATATGGTAATACATCAACACCATCATTAAGGATTGCTTCTAAATCAAGAATAATTGTGCCAATAGCATCTTTCTTACCAGAATTTGTTGTCCTGATGTAGTTCTCAATCGCTACTACTAGATTAGCAATAGTCGGCCTATCATAGAGGTATAATGTTTCATCATTCTTCCTCGTTTCAACAACATTAGCACCATCTTCTTTAAGGTATTCAATTAAATAATCAGAAACCTTACGATTAATATCTTTCTCAAGTACATTATCGACAATGGCACCATTGTCTTTACCACCATGTCCGGCGTCTACAATTACGGTCTTACCACTTAATACACCAATCTCTTCAGGTGGTAAATCTAAGTTAGAGCATTCAGTATAGCCAGTTATTTCTTGATATGTTACACGGCACCAATTATAAACCTTAAAAGATAGTACGACATTAGTATTTTCAGGAATAGTAATTAATTCTTTACTAGTAGTTGAGGGGAGTTCGTAAATAATTGTATTGTTGATAGTTTTTGGGTCAACAGAGCATCCAAATAGTAAGAAAAGCATAAGAAAAAGTACTATTTTTTGTTTCATAAAGTGGTATCCTCCCCTATATCTTATGAACACTAGGAGTATGAAATACTAAGAATTTATTTAAATATAAAAAAATGTTTAAAAAGTTAGAATTATTGATTAAAATTGCTTGACTATTTCATTAAACTCTAATAAAATAGAAATCGGCAACTTATGCCAGTGTAGCCCCGGAAACTACATTTGGTCAGGAGGATATTAGAATATGCGCCAAACAACAATTACAAAACCAGCTGAAGTTGTACGTCAATGGTATGTCGTTGATGCTACAGGTCTTACAATGGGTCGTCTGTCTACTGAAGTAGCAGCTATTTTAAGAGGTAAACACAAACCTACATTTACACCTAACGTTGATTGCGGTGACTATGTAATCGTAGTAAACGCTGACAAAATCGTTATGACAGGGAATAAGATGGAAGATAAGAAATATTATCACCATTCTCAATACTCTGGTGGTTTACGTGTAAGAAGTGCACGTGTTATGAAGGAAAAATACACAGTTGAATGGGTAGAACATTCAATCCATGGTATGCTTCCTCACACTAAGTTAGGTAACGTACAACGTTCACACTTATTCGTATACAAGGGTACAGAACATCCACATGCAGCTCAAAAACCAGTTGCATTAACAATCAAGGGTTAGGAGGTAAGAAACAATGGCAAACACTAATAAAGTTATGTACAACGGTACAGGACGTCGTAAATCATCTGTTGCTCGTGTTTTCTTAACACCTGGTACAGGTAAAATTGAAGTTAATGGTAAGACATTGGAAGAATACCTTCCTTTAGAAACATTACGTATGCTAGTTAAATCTCCATTAGTATTATGTGAAGTTGAAGGTCAATTCGACATTCAAATCAACGTAAACGGTGGCGGTTATACAGGTCAAGCTGGTGCTATGAGACATGGTATCACTCGTGCTTTAATGGAAGCAAGTGCTGATTACCGTCCAAAATTAAAGGCAGCAGGCTTCGTTACACGTGATTCACGTGTTAAAGAACGTAAGAAATACGGTCTTAAAGGAGCTCGTCGTGCACCACAAT
>JAFXJJ010000040.1 GCA_017532345.1 Erysipelotrichales bacterium | reverse complement strand
CAGCACTACCATCAGTAGGATATGAATATAAACGAATAATTGCTTGGTCTTTATCAGTTTCTACAAATACATCTTGAGAATAGCCACCTTGTACGTATTTTACCCCATCAAGTTCTGCTACAGTATTAATGTCATCCTCAGTAATACCGTATGTACCTTGAATATGGAAGTCGCTGTAATTCGTATCTGCATAATACTTATCTGCAGTATTCTTCATATCAGGACTGGTAATTTTAGTCCCACAGAAGAAACCAGTACCTAAAGCAACAATGATTGCAATAGATATAAAACGACTTTTACTCTTGCTTATTTCTCTAAATGTATCGGTTATTAAAACACTTTTTTTCATACTACCACTCAATTAAATCAATATCTACTGGATGATCATTTAATGTGATTGATTCAACTTTACTATTTTTCATACGAATAATTCTATCTGCCATTGGTGTAATCGCTAAGTTATGCGTAATAACAATAACAGTCATTTTTTCTTTACGACACATATCTTGTAGCAATTTTAATACTTGTTTACCTGTTTGATAATCTAATGCACCAGTGGGCTCATCGCATAATAATAATTTAGGATTTTTCGCTAATGCTCTGGCAATAGATACACGTTGTTGTTCACCACCACTTAATTGTGCTGGGAAATTAGCCATACGATCTTTTAATCCTACTTTATCTAATACTATTTCAGGTGAAATTGGATCTTTACAAATTTGTACAGCTAACTCCACATTTTCTTTAGCTGTTAGATTAGGTACTAAATTATAGAATTGGAATACAAATCCAATATCATGTCTACGATATTTAGTAAGCTCTTTCGATGAATATTTAGACACATTACTACCATCAACTAAAATCGTTCCACTAGTAGGCTTATCCATACCACCTAGTATATTTAAAACAGTAGTTTTTCCTGCACCACTAGCTCCTACAATAACTGCAAATTCACCTTTTTTAATTCCAAAGTTAACATTATCATTTGCTAGTATTTCTACTTCACCCATTTGATATTTCTTCACTACATCTTTAAACTCTACAAAGTATTCTTCCATGCTTCCACCTCAGTCTATATTAAATGTATAACATAAATAATCAAACAATAATTTTTGTAATTCCTGCTCTGACAAATCATCTGATTCCTTCAGAATCATCACTAACCCCTCAAATAATGAACGAGCAATAATACTTCGTAATCTACTATCTTCAATAACCTTTTCATCACGCAAACTATCATCTATTAATTTAATAATTTGTTCTCTATAGATAGTATATTTCTTGTTATCGGCAATACTTAATAGAATGACATATTCCCTTTTAGACTTCTTGAAGCTAGTTGCAAGTGTTGACGAAATAAACTTTATATATTCAGTAGAATTAGATTTCTGTGACAATAAATCACGTACCATCCAACTAATATCATCTACAATTGGAGCTAAAACAGCCTCAAAAAGCGATTCCTTATTTCTGAAGTACGCATATATATTACCAACTGTAATTTTCGCATTCAAAGCAATCTTTCGAAGTGAAGCATCTTTAAATCCGTTATCACTAAATTCCAGTAATGCTGCATCTATAATTCTCGCCTTTACTTCAGGTTTAAGAATTTGCATAATTAAACACCCTTTCATTATTAACAAAAGTATACAACTGTTCAATATATGTGTCAAATAACAGATACTTAATATTTTAAATTTATATTACCAATTACTAGTAATCATATTCTTTACGATTAAATAATAGAAAAAATCGCAAATAAAAAAAGCTTTATGGTAAGGTATACCCCTTTACTCATAAAGCTTACTTAAATATAAGATTATTAATCATCAGACATAAAGTCAATTAGTACAGTATGTAGAAACTGCATACCATCTTTAGTTGCACGTAAATTACCATTATTTATTTCCAGCCATCCTTTATTGATATTCTTTCGAATTGCATCTTTATAAACTTCATCTAAATGAACATTGAATTTATCGTAGTATGACTGTAAAGAAATACCTTCGCATTTTCTAAGTCCAACCATAATATACTCAAACATTTGTTCTTTAAGATCTGTATACTCTTCTTCGATACGGTATTTTCCATCAAAATAATCAACTAGATTATGTGTATTCTCATAACGTACATTATCAATAAATCCTACTGCACCTGGCCCCAAGCCATAGTATGGATCATAATTCCAATATCCTAAGTTATGTCTACTATGATAGTTTTCTCTACCAAAATTGGCAACTTCATATCTAATAAAACCATTCTCTTCTAGTATTCTTACGCCTTCTTCATACATAATTCCTTCTAATTCATTATCTAAGGCATCAATATGTTTTCGTGCGAATTCACTATGTTCCTCAATTGTTAACGAATAGATAGAAACATGTGTGATGGGCCAATTGACAATAGTTGCAAGATGATCTTTGAATTCTTCAACACTTTGATAAGGTAGTGCATACATCATATCTATAGATATATTATGGATACCTACACTATGTATTAAATTAATAATTCCTAATACATCTTCACTTCTATGCTTACGATTAAGAAGCACAAGTAATTTATCATTAAGCGTTTGAACACCTAATGAAATACGATTGACACCATGTTTCTTTAGTATTCTTAGCTTTTCAATATCTAAGTTTTCAGGATTAGCTTCAAATGTATATTCCTCAACATTATCTAAATATCCATCAAATAATGAAAGTAATTCATCTATTTGATTTACTGATAAAGCTGAAGGTGTTCCTCCTCCAAAATAAATCGTTTTGATGTTCTTAATATCATATAGATTAATTTCTTTTCGTAATGCTTCTATATATTTATCTATTAACTGAGGTGTAGTTTTTACTCTAAAGAAATCACAATAACTACATATTGAATCACAAAATGGTACATGTACATATATATGCATATTATTTACTCTCATGTCTAGCATCTACAATCGCAATCTTTTCTTTGATTATTTCATAAGGATCTAAATCTAAATCATATGCCATACTTAACGTGTAGATTAAGACATCTGCTAGCTCTTGTTTCACATTCTCTAAATCGACATTTTCTTCATCAAATTGATAACATTCCAATAATTCAGCAGCTTCAATCACAATCGATTTCGCTAGCATAGGTACAGTATCAAAGTCCATATATCCACGACGTAATCGAAATTCATCAATCATTTTTCTTAATTCATCCATACTATACCTCGCGAGTATATTCATTTAAGAACACTAATTCTTCATCATTCATATAAGGAGTTAATTTATTTCTCACCATTTCATGATAATCATTTAAGAATTGCTTTTCATCTTTATCTAACATATCTACAACAACTAAATCTAAATCTATTGGTGCATATGTGATAGTTTCAAATTCCATGAATTGTCCATATTCATTTTCAATACCTTTACGAACAACTAGTTCATTCTCTATACGGATACCATATTCTCCCTCTTTATATACACCAGGTTCATTTGTAACTACCATACCTTCTTCTAATGTGATTAATTCTGTTTTTGTTAGTGTTTGTTTCCAGCGAATACCATGAGGGCCTTCGTGCACCCCTAGTAAGAAACCAACACCATGGCCTGTTCCACATTTATAATCAATATTTTGATTCCATAATGCGTGTCTAGCAAGAATATCTAAATTAATACCGCCACATCCATATAAGAATTTTTGTTTACTTAAACAAATCATTCCTTTAAGTGTTAACGTAAAATCTTTACGCATTTCATCAGTTACTTCGCCTAATGCAAATGTTCTAGTGATATCAGTAGTACCATCGTAGTATTGTCCTCCACTATCCACTAAGAACATACCATTTGGTTCTAAAGTATAATTACTTGCTTCTGTAGCACCGTAATGCATCATTGCTGCATGGTCACGATATCCTGCAATTGTACCGAATGAAGGTTCAATAAAGCCCTCTTGCTCTGCACGTAATGAAGTCAAATGTTTAGCTGCTGATATTTCACTAATTAGAGTCTTCCCAACATTCTTCTTTAACCAATACATGAACTTAGTTACTGCAATTCCATCCTTTAAATGTGAATTACGTAGTCCTTCAATCTCTACTGAATTCTTCATAGCTTTAGCTAATTCAATTGGTGATCTACTATCAACAATCACATTACTTTCATTAATAGATTTATATAGTAAATAATTAGCTCTAGCTTTATCTAATTGAACACTTGATGAACTATATACTTTTAAATCATCATAAATATCATTATATGCCTTAATAGTAACATCATTATCATTTAGATAAGCAGTTACTTCATCATTAAGCTTGCAGTTATCAATATATAAATTAAAGAAATCCTTGCCAACTAAAATATAAGATAAGAACACTGGATTACAAGGTACATCTTTACCTCGACAGTTAGTTATCCATGCGATATTATCTAATACTGAATCTACATAAACATCGTTTTTTACCAATACTTTTTCTCGTAGTTCCTTAACCTTTTCAGTTAATGACTTCCCTGTATACTTATCAGATAATACATAAAGCATCCCATTAGGAAGCTCTGGACGATCTTTCCATATTGTAGAAACAATATCTTGCGAATAATCAAATTTCGCGTGACTTAGCTTACATATAGCTTCATAGTTATCACCTTGACTAACACTAATAACACGACCATCTAAGCCAAGGGTAGATGATTCATTTAATTCTTTGCGTAATACATCATCTAATGAAGGAACACCTGGTTCTCCCATCTTCATTAGTGTAACCGTAGTATCCTTAAGCTGTTCTTCAGCTTGAATAAAATATCTACCATCAGTCCATAAATAAGCATTATCTAGCGTTATTAATAAAGTACCTGCTGATCCTGTAAAGCCACTGAAATATCTTCTTGCAGCAAAATGACTATGTACATATTCAGACATATGATAATCACATGTAGGTATTATATAATGTGTTACTCCTTGTTTTTGCATTTCATCACGAAATAAACCTAAACGTTCTCTTATATTCATTTTAAAGTACTCCCTTCACTAATTTAATACCACTTTGAGCCATCATTTGTAGTGCCATACGATTATATTCCTTCGCATCATGAACACCATCAGCATGGTATGTTTCTACTCCATCGCAAACAATAAATACTTCTTTCTTCAAATCATGTTGATTTAGATAAGTACGTAATGTTAATGCAAACTGCATAACACAAATGTCAGTACAGCAACCAGTAATAATAAACGTATCTGCTTTATTTACAAATTCATTCATATCCATGGCATGAGCCATATTTGTAGAGTTCTTATAAACAATATCATTTGCATATGGTTTTAATTCATCTACAATTTCACTTTCCTTACTTCCTTTTAAACAGTGTACAGGAAATGATTTAAATTCTATCGCATTCTCATCATGCTCATCAACAGCAAATACACTTGGTATGCTCTTATCAAGTATTGAGACAATACTCGGTATAATATCATTAACTGCTTTATCAGCTAATGCCCCCTCGTTAACAAATCCATTAATCATATCCACTACTACAAGAAGTGGATTTTCTACTGATGAAATTTCAAGCATTTCATTTGTTAATTGTGTTTCTAATCTAGCCATAAACCCTCCATTATAATTTGTTTAAATATTTTTCTACTTCTTTATGATTCCTAAATCTTACAACATCTATACCTTCACAATCATCAAGCATTTCTACAATTCTATCATGATTCTTCTGATTGAAATTCCATACATCCTTTAGAAAATGAAAGCTAAGCTTACTAACACATCCATTTGGCACATCTGGCCGTGCTTTTTTAAAGTATTTTATTTCCCGTTTAAACACATTCCAAATACACATTAATGGTGAAAACTCAAACCAAAATACCGTATCAGCATATTTCAATCTTTGTGGTAATGAACGAATATTATTACCCTCAATAATCCATTGGTCTTTCCTTGCTTCATCTAAAACTAATGCTTCAAACTGTTCTTTAGGTGTTACCTTCCAATTGTCACTCCAATATATCTTATCAATATGAACTAATGGAAGCTGAAGTTTAGAAGATAATTTATATGAAAACGTCGATTTACCTGCACCATTGCTACCTATAATAAGTATTCGTTTCATTATTCCACCTCTAATAATAATTATAATACAATAACTCTATAACGCAAAATAAAAACTGAGTAAAAAACTCAGTCTTTAAGCTATTCTTCATCCATTGATAATACAGCCATGAAAGCTTCTTGTGGTACTTCTACACTACCAACGCTCTTCATACGCTTCTTACCTTCTTTTTGTTTTTCTAATAATTTCTTTTTACGAGAAACGTCCCCACCATAACACTTAGCTAATACGTTCTTACGCAATGCCTTGATATCACTTCTTGCTACAACCTTTCCATTGATACAAGCTTGTACAGGGATTTCGAATTGTTGACGTGGGATTAATTCTTTTAGCTTTTCTACGATTACTTTACCACGTTGATATGCGAATTCACGATGAACAACGAAAGATAAAGCATCGACAATTTCACCATTTAATAAAATATCCATCTTAGCTAGCTTACTAGTTTCATAACCGATTAATTCATAGTCAAAGCTAGCATAACCTCTTGAGATAGACTTTAGCTTATCAAAGAAGTCATAAACAATTTCACTTAATGGAATTGAATATTCAATACACATACGAGTATCATCAATATATTTCATATCTTGATATGTACCACGTTTCTTTTGGCATAAATCCATAATAGGACCAACATATTCTTTTGGCGTCATCATTGTAGCCTTAACAAAAGGCTCTTCAATATGATCAATAATAGTTGGGTCTGGCATTTGCGCTGGGTTATCAACCAATACCATTGTACCATCAGTTAAATATGCATGGTAAATTACTGAAGGTGCAGTAGCAATTAAATCTAAACGGAATTCACGTTCTAATCTTTCTTGTACTACATCCATATGTAATAAGCCTAAGAAGCCACAACGGAAACCAAATCCTAGGGCTTGTGATGTTTCGGCTTCAAAACGTAAAGCAGAGTCATTTAATTGTAGCTTTTCTAATGCATCACGTAAATCATTGTAACGTGCAGTATCTACAGGGTATAAACCGCAATATACCATTGGATTCATAACACGGTATCCAGGTAATGGTTCGCTTGCTGGATTAGTATTTAATGTGATAGTATCCCCTACATGTACATCCTTACAAGATTTGATTGATGCAGCAATCCATCCTACTTCACCAGTAACTAATTCTTCTTTACGTAGTTCTTTAGGCGTACGTACTCCAACCTCAGTTACAATGTAAGAAGCTCCAGTAGCCATAAAACGAATTTCATCGCCAACCTTAACTCTGCCTTCTTTAATACGTACAAAGGCAATTACACCTCTATAACTGTCATACAATGAGTCAAACACTAAAGCTTGTAATGGATTATCTACGCTACCAGTAGGTGCAGGTACATACTTAACTACTGCTTCAAGTACATCTTCTACATTTAGTCCACTCTTTGCACTAATTAATGGAGCTTCATCCGCAGGTAACCCAATAACATCTTCGATTTCCTTCTTCACTACATCTGGTTGTGCACTAGGTAAATCGATTTTATTAATAACTGGAATAATCTCTAAATCATTATCTAACGCTAGATAAACATTAGCTAATGTTTGAGCTTCAATACCTTGAGCAGCATCAACTACTAAAACCGCTCCCTCACATGCAGCAAGTGAACGTGACACTTCATATGTAAAGTCAACATGACCTGGTGTATCAATTAAATGGAATGTATAAGTCTCCCCATCTTTAGCAGTATATTGTAGTTGAACAGCATTTAACTTAATCGTAATCCCTCTTTCTCTTTCAAGATCTAAGGAATCTAAGATTTGGTTAGTCATCTCACGTTGCTCAAGCGTTTCAGTCTTTTCTAAAATACGGTCTGCTAGAGTTGATTTACCATGATCAATATGGGCAATGATTGAAAAATTACGAATATTTTGTTGATTCATAGTCCATTCTCCTTTAAAACAAAAAAATTATACCAAAAAAAAGATTGTATTACCACAATCTTTTTCTATTTCGTTACATAATAACATTCACTATAAGTTGTATTACAAATAATATAGTAGTTTTCAAACTCTTTTAATGCATATACTACACTAGTATTTGTATCATTTATGATAGTAATTAAATAATCACTATCACTTATTGTTTCATTAGTAATAGTAATATCATTATTACTTAAAATACTAATAATTTCATCACTACTATATGCTTTAGCTAATGGATTAACTCTTTCAAGTATTACTTTAACACTATCGCAAGTACCATTAACCATATCTATGAAATCATTTACACTACCATCTGCTCTAGAAGTTTCAGCTAATTCATTTGGTTGCTTAAGCGCACCTAATGCAGTAGTAACAGCTGATTCAGTTTTATACTCAGTATCATCTGTACTATCGAATGTTGCGAAAGCTACCATTTGATTACTTGACTCATCTGCAACTTCAGGAGATCCAGCAAAATTCATATCATTAGATGGAGCAATGAATACCATTAACATACAACACATCGCCATACCTAATGGAGCATAATATTGCTTGGTATTAACTTTAATGTGTGATTTATTAATAAACTCTGATTGTTTCTTATCTAATAGCTTTTGCCATGAATAAGTACGATATAGTTGAATACTCATAGTAAGAATAACTACTAAACAAATACCAATTAGAATATAATTCTCCATGTTTTACCTCCTATTTCTTCAAGAATGCTTTAAATGAATGAACATATGTACGATTAACTTCTAATACTTTGTCATCATTTAAAGTTAATAATAATTTACCATTTAGAATCGGCTTTACAGCATATATCTGAGCAATATTCACTATAATACTCTTACCAACTCTAACAAACCCAAAAGGCTCAAGCTCTTCAGCTAATTGATATAGTTTGGTAGGTAAAGCAATTGTCTTATTGTTTACATACGCATATATATCATTACCAAAGGATTCAATATAAGAAATGTCCTCCAATGCAATCTTCACTTCGCCATTTTCACTCTTACCAGTTAAATATATCTTATTGACTGCTGTAAAGAACTGAATCTTTGAAGCAATCTCAGGTAATTGTTCCAACTTAAAAACAAGATTGATTTTATCTGGTTCCATTTCTTCATTAGAAGGACAAAGAACAATCTCATAGGGTTCTTTTTCTTCTATGCCTAATACTTGTTTAATTTTTTCTTTATCAACTGGTGAAAATTTAATTTTAAACATATTCTCCCCTTTTAGACAGTATTATTCTATCTTGTTTCCTTTCTTTAATAAATAGCTTTCATTTAAGTTGCATATATTTACTTATAAGTTACATTGATTTCTCAAATTTCATCCCAATATAGTTCTTTCCTGCGCCATTCATGAAGTCTTTGGCGCTCATTCTACTCTTACCTTCCATTTGAATTTCATGAAGATAAATATAACCTTCACCTGCTTTAACCTTTAAAGCATTGTCTTCAAAAGCTGTAATAGTACCTGATGCAACATCATCATTGGTTACCTTACCTTTACTTACACTCCAGAACTTCATCTTTTTGCCACCAATAATTCCATAACTAACTGGCCAAGGAATTAATGAACGAATATGATTGTATGTAGTTTGTAAGTCAGCTTCAAAGCTAACGAATTCTTCTTCTTTACTAACATTATAAGCAAATGTTGCTTCTTCTTCATTTTGAGGTACAGGCGTTAATTCACCACGTAATAAACGAGGTAATTCTTCATGTACTAATTCAGCACCTAATGCTGCTAATTTATCATGTAATGTACCTACTGTATCAGTATCACTAATTACTACTTCACGCTTCGCAAGCATATCACCTGCATCCATACGTTTAACCATATACATTAAAGTAACACCTGTTTTTTCTTCACCGTACATAATTGATTTATGAATTGGAGCACCACCACGAAGTCTAGGTAATAGTGATGCATGAACATTTACACATCCATATTTAGGCGCATTTAAAACAGCTACAGGAACAATTTGCCCATAAGCACATGTAACAATTAAATCAGGTTCATATGAAAGAATATCTGCATAATCCTCCTTGATTGAAATAGGTTGTAGTACAGGAATATTATATTCAATAGCCATATTCTTAATTGGACTGAACGTAATCTTTTGTTGTCTACCTACCTTTTTATCTGGTTGAGTAACAACTGCTACTACATTATATGAATCATCTATTAACGTTTTTAAAATTGAACACGCAAAATCAGGTGTTCCCATAAAAATAACTTTTGTCATTTCATTCAACTCTCTTTCCTATTAAGTATACAAAATAAAATGAGGAAACACAACAATGATGTTCCTCATCTTAAAATATCACCCATAATTTCATCAAATAGAATAATAACTAAATTAGCTGTATCTTCTATTCCACTACTAATTGATTGTCCTACTCTTCCGGCACGATTTTCTTCCTTAACATACACTTTATGACTATCTACATAATACTGCTTTAATACCTCTTCATTAGCTACATCATTTTCAAAATCGTTTATTAAATCATTTAAATCTTTGCTCTCATATTTATCTACTACTAATACAAGTAATAACGTTATAATTACTAATAATATACTCTCTATTCTTCTCATAATGTCACCACCTAATTTCACTTATAGCTCTAGCCACGATTTCAATTGAATTTAGTACTTCTTGATAATAATTTTGATCTGATCCAAATTCAATCAACATAATATTATCCGCTAAATCCTGATTGTATGTGGAAGCTATCGTATATACTGGTTTCATTATAGGAATATTATAGGAACTTATTTTGTCAGTTAATGTCTGAGCATACTCCAAATTTACTAAATGATTAGGATTATTAGTACCTATATCTGCCATTATCTTCGCGTAGTTTTTCCCATTATAGGTAATATATGTTAATTCTCTAGGTAAAGCATCACGATGAAAATCAATTATTAAATCGTAAGTATCATTCATTAAGTATTCTTCTAAAAACATTCTTGAAATAGAATATAACTTATTATAGTTATAACCATACATACTAGCAGTAGCTATAAAGTTTTCTTCAATAACATCTACCTCAATACCATACGTATTTTCTAATATCTCAGCAAGGTATTTCGATGCTGACACTACATCGCCATAATCTAAATATTCTTCATTTTGATGAGTACTATAAATAAGTACCTTTTTAATATTACCAACTGTTTCAACTTTCTTATTTGAACTAGCAACGGTATTTTCATTAGGATATTCTATGTACTCAGTTCCATATTTTTCTACTAATAGTAATGTACTATCTATATCAAAATCAACATTTGATGTATATAATAATGAATTAAAAGAAATATTATTTTTCATAAAATTTAAAAATCCAGTTTTAATTGGTGAGTAATATATTAAAGCAAATATAAGTACTGTTTTAAATAAGCTATTTATTAGTTGTTTCATTCCTCTTCACCCAGTACAGTATATTCAATTACTTAGAATTAAATAACTTAGGGTTTAAACTGATATTTACTGCTTGAGCTATCATTTCACTTAAATGTTCCAAATCTGCATCCATTTCTCGTGGTGTAACAATTAATGTTTCATCACTTTGATTTCTAATACTTTCAAATAATTCTTCTTGTTGTTCATCTTTTAATACGATCTTTTCAAATTCTAATCCCTTCTCAATTGATTCACGAACAATTGACCAAACATCTACTACTGTTGCTACTCCAATCACAAGAACTGGTATTCCTAGCGAATCTTGGTCGATAGCCTTTCTCGTATTGCCTACACCACTGCCAGGTGCAATTCCAATATCTGAAAGTTGCACCATTTTGTTGATACGATTGGTTGATTTTGTAGCTAAAGCATCAATCACAATTATGAAATCAGGCTTCGTTTTGATACAAATTCCTTGAATCATATCACTACTTTCAATTCCTGTTTGCCCCATCACACCAGGAGTAATAGACATTACCTCTGATACATCATGTTGTTCACGTTCATCATCTAAATGAGAGGTTACTAATATCTTCTTACACACTTCACTACCTAGCGCATCAGCTACCACAAATCGATTACCTAGTCCAACAACTAAGCAATGTTTACCATGTAAATCATACTTATCAAACATTTCATGCAAACATTCTACTAGTACATCACTAACTTCACTTCTAACATCATGGTTACTTAAATCATCAAATGTAATAGAATAATAAGTACCAACCTTTGAATTTAAATTAGTATCTTCTTTATATATATGGATTATCTTTAAAGTACAATTATCATAATGAGCTTCTCTTACATCTAATACATCATTCGTAATTCCATCTAACTTTCGCTCATTTGCGAAGTCTGTACGATATTCATAAGAACTCATGCTTCAATCACCTCTGATAGTTAGTATTTCTCATATTTGAGGAATTATAATCTTAAAATAGATATTTAGAGTAGATATTTATTAAAATATTATTAGTATTTTTCTTGCATTTCTAATATAGTTTTGCTATAATTTTCAAGTAATCAACTTAGGAGGTGAAGAAAATGCCACAAATCAAGTCACAAATGAAGCGTGTTCGTACTAACAACAAAAAGACAGAAGCTGTTAAATCTTCTAAGTCTGAATTAAGAACTGCTATCAAAGCTGTTTTAGAAGCTGTAGAAAAGAACGATAAGGCAACTGCTGTTGTTGCTTTAAATAACGCAAACAAGTTATTAGACGAAGCTGTATCAAGTCACATTCGTCATAAGAACTATGCTGCACGTCAAAAATCTCGTTTAAGCAAATTAGTTAACACTATCGCTTAATAAGTAAAAACGACTTCGGTCGTTTTTTTATTTCATGAATCTATATAAAAAGTTCCATTAAATGTTATTAATGGAACTTTTATTTATTATTAACGTTTACCAGCGTCGTAAATTTCACCAGCGGCCTTTGGCCCATTGTATTTACCACTAAATACAATTAACGCAATGATTGTCAATGCATATGGTAAAGCATTAAAGAATTCTGGTGGGAAAACAGCAAGGAATGAAATATCCTTAACATATAAGCCTAATGTTTGGGCAAATCCAAAGAAGATACTTGCACCCAATAATCCAAATGGATTCCATTTACCGAAGATTAATGCAGCAATCGCGATAAATCCATAACCATGAATGGCAGCAGCAGTAAATTGCGTATTTTGAGACATAACCATTACACCACCTGCTAAACCAGCTAGGAATCCTGAAGTAAGTACTGCAATATATCTCATTTTGATTACATTGATACCCATTGAAGCAGATGCTTGAGGGAATTCACCACAACTACGTAAGCGTAATCCAAATGGTGTTTTAAATACAATAAACCAAGTAAGTATCATAATAATAATACCCAAATAGAATGTTGGATAAACATTATCAAAGAATAAATCACCAATAACAGGGATATCCTTCAAAATAGGAACACTAACTTTTGAAATAGCTTTTGTGAAAGCTGGTGTACGTTGTTGGTCAAAGATAATTTGACATGCATACAAGGAAACACCAGTAGCCAATAAGTTAACTGCAGTACCACTAATTGTATGGTCTGCTTTTAAATGAATACATGCATAAGCATGAATAATAGATAATACTAAACCACAAATAGCACCTAAAACTAGACCAAATGCAATTGGCATTGGAGAACCTGGCGCAAAATGAGGTTCTAATACGAATACTAAACCTGCACAAGCAAATGCACCTACTTGCATCATACCTTCTAACGCGATATTTACTACACCACTACGTTCAGAGAATAATCCTCCTAACCCAGCAATTAATATAGGAGTTGCCATCATTAGGGCAAGCGAGAACATATCATAAAGAATATTCATTATGCCTCACCTCCATCTTTAGTTACAACCTCATCTTTTTTCTTAAATCGTCCAACAACCTTATAAACTACATCCATAATTCCATATTGCATAGAAACAAATAGAATGATACATGCAGAGATGATGGTAGCGATATCTTTAGGTATTTGTAATGCTTGCATCGCTGGTTGAGCAACCTTTAAGGCGCCAAATAGTAAACCAGCTAGGAAGATACCAATAGAATTACATCCACCAACTAAAGCAACTGCGATACCATCAAATCCATATCCTTCACTCGCGCCTAATTGACGTCCGTAGCCGAATGTACCAAGTGTAATAATTGCACCTGCTAAGCCAGCCATAGCACCCGAAATCATCATAGCGTAAACAACATTACGATCAACCTTCATACCTGCATATCTAGCACCTTCACGATTGAATCCAGTAGCACGTAAGCTATAGCCAAATGAAGTCTTTTCAATAAGCACATGGTAAATAACTAAAGCTACTAATACCACAATAATCCCCCAGTGTAAACGTGAGTTATTAGTGATACTTGCTAAGAATGGCGATTTCAAAGATACTGGGAAATAATCTGTTTTAGCCTTAGCAAATGTAGGCATTTGTTGAACTACCCAGTTAGAAAAATGTAAACCAACATAGTTAAGCATGATAGCTGTAACTACAACATTAATATTCTTTTTAACTTGCAGAATACCAGGAATAAAAGCCCATATAGCACCTGCTAATGCACCTGCCAATAAACAAGCAATTAAATGTGGTACGCCAGACATTGGTAATAATAACGCAGCAGCTGTTGAAGCAGCAGAACCAACTAATACTTGACCTTCACCACCGATATTAAATAACCCTGTACGATAAGCAAAACCTACTGATAACCCAGTCAAGATAATTGGCATAGAGAATACTAAGAATTCACCAAAATATCTTAGATTAATAGGTCCTGGTTTTAAAATATCATAACCAATTACACTCTTAATTAGTGTAGAGAACATATAAATAGGGCTCTTTCCACTAAATACTAGAAGTATAGTACCTATTAAAATACCTAAAAGAATAGCTAATAAAGGAGCAATAATCTTTTCATATTTCTTCATCTTAATTAACCTCCTTTTTAGATCCAGCCATCATTAAACCTAATTCATTTTCATCTGTATTCTTACGATCTACAACACCAGTAAGTTCGCCGTTGAAAATTACTGCAACACGGTCAGATAAATTTAAAATTTCATCAAGCTCTAATGAAACTAACAATACAGCTTTATTCTTATCACGTTCTTCTACAATACGCTTATGAATATACTCAATAGCACCAACATCTAATCCACGTGTAGGTTGAACAACCAGTAATAATTCAGGAGAACGATCAATTTCACGTGCAATGATAGCCTTTTGTTGGTTACCACCTGACATACTACGTGTAATTGTCTTAGCGCCTTGTCCACTACGAACATCGAATTGTTCAATCAAGCGTTCCGCATTTTTCGTAATTTCAGCCTTATTCAAGAATCCATTCTTTGCAAATGGTTCAACATTATATGCATGAATTGCAAAATTTTCTTCTAGTGTGAAATCTAATACTAAGCCATGTTTATGGCGATCCTCAGGAATATGTCCTAATCCTTCTTCAATACGTTTCTTGATTGAATAATTAGTAATATCATTACCATTTAATGTAACAGTACCAGATTCAATTTTACATAAACCAGTAAGTGCATGAACTAACTCTGTTTGACCATTTCCATCAATACCAGCTAATCCAACAATTTCACCAGCACGTACATCTAAAGAGAAGTCTTTTACACCTAATAACCCTTTATTATTCTTAACATTTAAATGAGATATAGATAATACCACATCACCCGGCTTAGCTTCTTCTTTAGCTACAGAGAAATTAACTTCACGACCAACCATCATTTCAGCCATTTGTTTTTCAGTTGCTTCAGCTACATTGATTGTACCAATATATTTACCTCTACGAAGTACTGTACATTCATCAGCTACTGCCTTAATCTCTTTTAATTTATGAGTAATCAATAAAATAGTCTTACCTTCATTAACAAGATTTTTCATAATGCTAATTAATTCCGTAATCTCTTGAGGAGTTAATACCGCTGTAGGTTCATCGAATATTAAAATATCGGCATTACGATATAGCATTTTTAAAATTTCTACACGTTGTTGCATACCTACAGAAATCTCAGAAATTAATGAATCTGGATCTACATTAAGACCATACATTTCACTTAATTCTTTAATTTTCTTTGCTGCACTCTTTAAATCTAAAACACCATTTTTATGTGGTTCCATACCTAAAACAATATTTTCTGTTACAGTAAAACACTCAACTAATTTAAAGTGTTGATGAACCATCCCAATACCAAGTTCATTAGCAACATTAGGGTCAGTAATTTTAACTTCTTTTCCTCTTATTTTAATACAACCCTCAGTTGGTTGATACAAACCAAATAGGATTGACATCAAAGTTGATTTCCCTGCTCCGTTTTCTCCAAGTAAAGCATGAATCGAACGATCTTTAACTTGTAGTGTTACATTATCATTAGCACGAATACCTGGGAAATCCTTTGTGATATTAAGCATTTCTATAGCATAATTCATCACTGAAATCCTCTACTTTCATATGGTAAATTATAACATAAAAGTAATGTAAAAAAAAGCGGATTTTTCATCCGCTTTCAATTAATGATTAATATTCCAATTATCTGTTAGGAACTGTTCCTACAACGATTTCGCCATTCTTAATCTTAGCAGCAGCATCTTCACAAGCAGCAACGATATCAGCAGTCATAGCTTCAGTATTAGTTGTAGTATAACCAACACCACCTGTAGCTAATGTAGCAACTAATGAAGTACCACCAGGGAACTTACCAGCAGCTTCTAATTCGATACATTCTTTAGCAGCAGCACCAGCATGTTTTAATGCAGATGTTAATACAGCAGAAGAACCATCAGTTAATAATCCATCAGTATGTTGGTCTTTATCTACACCGATAGCCCAAACATCTTCACCTTTTTCACGACGTTCTTTAGCTTCAGCGATAACACCATTACCAGCAGCACCAGCAACTTGGTAGATTACATAAGCACCTTCATTAAATTGTTTTTGAGCTAATGCTTTACCTAAGTCAGCAGATACGAAGTCACCAACATAGTCATATAATACTTCGATAGTTGGGTCTACAGAAGCAACACCTTCTCTATAACCAGCTTCGAAAGCTTTGATAGTATCGAATTCCATACCACCAACATAACCAACTTTAGTAGCACCAGCAGCTTTAGCTTTCATAGCAGCAGCTACACCTACTAAATAAGAAGGTTCTTGAGCATTGAATAATGCAGATACAACGTTAGGTTGTTCAACAACGTCATCAACGATTACGAATGCAGTATCAGGATAGTTAGGAGCTACTTCATTTAATGAATCGATGAATAAGAATCCAGGAGCAATGATGATATCCATTCCGTCATCACCCATTTGTGATAAGAATGGAACATAGTCAGCATCACTTGTAGATTGTAAATAAGAATAACATGTGCTTGGTAAATTATTTTCTTCAGCATAAGCTAAGATACCTTCCCAAGTACCTTGGTTGAATGACTTATCGTCGATACCACCAGTATCAGTAACTAAACCGATTTTAATTGGACATTCGTTAACTTCTGGTTCAGAGTTGCTTGAGCATCCTGCAAGACCACTTAAAACCATAGCAGCAACTACAGCCATTTTCATGAGTTTCTTCATTTTCTTTCCCTCCATGTTCACTCAAATAAAGAATAGTTGTATAACACAACTTCATAGCCTAATATTAGCATTAAAAACGTACCTAAGTCAACTGTATTTTACCAATTTTAAAATTTGGTAATAATACTGATAAAAACAAAACATTTCACACTTAACTTATTACTTTTTTCACAATAAAAGCACTATCCTTTAAAGAATAGTGCTACTTCGATACTAATAAATTTTAACTTCACTAGCTAAGCCTGCTAATGATGTTTCTTTTAATTCTACTGGAATCTTCATGCCAGTATTCTTCATTGTACGTACAACTGTATCAAAATCAACAAAGTTTGGCTTATTCTTACCTAATACCTTAGCATAATGAGCATTATCTAATGCACGTAAAGCAGCTACTCCATTACGTTCGATACATGGAATAATTACATAACCACCAACTGGATCACATGTTAATCCTAAATGATGTTCAATACCAATTTCAGCGGCATTTGCAATCATATGATTTGGTAAGTCATGAAGATAAGCAATTGCACTACTTGCCATCGCGCAAGCTACACCAATCTCTGCTTGGCATCCACCTTCTGCTCCAGAAATAGTGGCATTTGTCTTAACAATGTTCCCAAATACCCCAGCAACAGCTAAAGCCTCTAAAATCTTCTCTTTTGGATATCCTAAATTCTTATGATAATATGTAAGAACGGCTGGTAAAACACCACATGAGCCAAGTGTAGGTGCAGTCACAACTTCATTACAACTTGCATTTTCCTCAGCTGCAGCAAAGGCATATGCAGTTACATAATTACGATGTTTTTCAATTTCATTAGTACTAGCTAATGCTTCCTCATACATTGCTTTAGCCATACGTGGGAACTTCAAACTCCCTGGTAAAACACCATCTCTAGATAATCCGCGCTCAATACTATCTTGCATTGTATTCCATACTTCCTCTAGGTATTCCATAATATCAGGCTCATTTTCTAATACATAATCAACTAATGATATTTGGTTCTCAGAAATATACATATAGATTTCTTCAAAGGTGTTTTCCTTATATACCTCAAAATTCTCCTTTGGCAGATTTAAAATACGAATGCTACCTCCGCCAATGGAAGCAACTTCCCAAAAACCTACTTCCTCACCATTCTTATATGCATGTAAATACATCATATTAGAATGAGCTTCTAAGAAGTCACTATGAAACTTAACTTCTGTTGGTGTAGGTGACAATGTCTTGATACAAATCATATCAGTATAATGTCCCTTGCCAGTTAATGATAATGAGCCAAATAATTCAACTAAATAATTATCGGCATCACTATATACATTCTTAAATCTCTTACACGCACGTAATGGACCAATCGTATGCGATGAAGATGGTCCTGGACCTATTTTATACAATTCCTTTAATGACTCCATTATTTATTTCCTCCTACTTCTAATAAGAATAATTCAAAGCCTAATATTTTATCTATTTTACCACTCTTTATATTATTATCTAATTCAGATAATTTATTTAATAAACCTAAGAAATAATCTTGGCTTCTACCACGAACTGATTCAAGCGTAATCTTTACTCTAGTACTCTTGCATGCCAATTCTGCAGCTATATCATCATTACTATACCCAAGTTTCTTTAGACTGATGCATTGATAGCAGAAACGAAATTGACTAGCTAATAAACCCATTAGTTGTAGTACTTCTTTATTAGCCTTTTTTAAATCCTGCCATATCGAGAATACTCGCTTAGTGTCTTTCTTCATAATTGCATTAGTCCACAAAAATACATCATCCTCTAATGGTCTAGAGATTAATGAATTGATAATCGTTTTATCAATTGCATCACCATAAAGAGCAAGCTTCTCTAACTCATTTTTCATTAAATACATATCATTAGGTAATATTTCAATTAAATAACTCTTCAAGCTTGGTTCTAGTGAGATATTATTTGCTTTTAAAAAAGTTGTAATATATTGCTTTCTATCATTATCATCTAATTTATTGTATTGCTCACATTTACATTTCTTCATTATATCTTTAATGATAGTTTTTCTTGTATCTAAATTACCATCAACAACAAAGATTAATGTTGTTGTTTCATTGGGTAATCCTACTTCTTCCTGCATTAATTCTAAAGCATTACTCCCCTTAGAATCTCCTTCATCTTTTTTACTTCCACTTTTAAGAAACTCACAGTTCTCTACAACCATAACTTTTTGTTCACTGAATAGAGGTAACACTTTTGCTTCATCAAAAATCATAAATAATGAGGTTTGATTTAAATCATAATATTCTAATTCATCAATTGCTTCCTTTAAAATTTCTCTCGCAATTTCTTTTATACGTTTCTTAATTAAATATGATTCTTCACCATACAAAATATAATTCATAGCACTACCTCATTTCTTCCTACATTATAGCATATATTTCATTATTCATTGTACGAATAAGCACTATTTCTCCAATAAATTTTATTTGAATAGCTCCCACCTTTTGAGTATCTAAATATGGTATACCTAATTCTTCCAAATTATTGACTACCTCTATGCTTGGATGATGATAGAAATTATTTACTCCACTACTATTGATTGCGAATTTAGGTCTTAGATAATTTAAGAATTCTTTACTATTACTAGTTGCTGAACCATGATGAGATAATTTCATCAAATCGACTTTTCCAATCAGATTATGCCGCAAGATACGATTTTCAATTTCTTTTGTGATATCACCAGCTGTAAAGAATTTTAAATCATCAAAATTTAAACACATAATTAGTGAATTCTCATTTTCATCTTCATAATCACCAATATAGTATAAGTTTATATAATTATTACTATCAATTCTAAATACTGTATTCTCATGCGCTTCACTAATCACTTCTCTAACAATAGCCTGCTTAGAAAGTAACTCAAATGCCCCGCTATGATCGAAATCATCATGCGAAAGAAATACCATATCGATAGCCTTTTTGCCTTTACTATGAAGATAAGGAATAGTTACTTCACTTGCGATATCACGGTATAAATTACCTCCAGTATCGATAAGAATAGTCGCTTTATTAAATGGATATTCAACCATTATCGAATCACCTTGCCCTACATCCAATATCGTAATTTCAGGAAAGATATTTATCGAAACAAACAAGTAATTTATTAGAATCATTATGCTAGCATATATAAAACGGAAATTACCATTCTTTAATAAAACAATAATATAATAAATAATAAAATATACGATATTCATTTTCCCAATAATTAAAACAATATCATACTTTTCAACTAACAAAAGAAGCGCTTGAAATTTCAGATAAATATTATAAATAAATGTATTACATATTGGAAGCAATAAACATATTAAGCTTACTATAAAGAAACAATTATAAATCTTGCGTAACATATTAAATAATATAATTGTCACTAATGAAAGAGATGAATTCATTGCACTATATATTGGTATCAAGATTACAACATTGTAAACTTGTTTTGAGGTAGTATTTCTAAAATATGATGTAACATAGAATAAAAGAGGGATAAAAAAAGCATATGAACTTACATAAAAAGGATCAATGATACAAAAGAATACAATGTATATTAATGTTCGATTTGTTCTACTAATCTTAGTGCTCATTAATATATCCATTAATAATATTCGCATTATTGAGAAGGTATATGGAAATAATACGAAAAATACTATTTTAATTATGCGTACGATTTGTTTTGAATCTTTTTCATAAAAATAAAATCCAAGAAGTTGTAAGCATAAACTGAATAAGAAACTGAAATGCATTCCAGTACTAAAAAAGATTGATTCATATGATACTAAATCATTATTTCCATATAAATATGATTTCAATAATTCATTGTTTGACCTTAAAATATGTCGCGAAAAATTACCTGCTATTTTACTTTGGTAGATTGACGTAATTGTAGGATTTGAATAGTAATAATTAGTATGCAAATTATGCATATATTTCTCATAATTAAAAACATCAAAATTACGTAATGATGTTATTTTATGAGGTTCTCCTTCAATCCTAACAATATCATTTATACCGACAATATCATCAGTATAAATAAGGTACTTTTGATTAGATTTAAAGCTTCGAACAATATATCCATAATTTTCAATCGTGTGAACATAGCCAATTATTGATGTTTGAGGTACTTCCTCAGATATAACTGCATTATATCTAAGGATAATTATTAAAATACTTAATAAGAAAAAGCATAATCTATTCTTAAATCTTTTAAATAGACAATAAAATACATATATAAATATGATTATCATACTTAGCAAATGATATTCATTTATCAGAGCAAATGTCAAAAAGAGGATTATTAAACCTAATTGTATAGAACTCATAGAGATATATTATCCTTAATATTCTCAAACTTTTTTTCACCAATCCCTTTGACATTCTTTAAATCATCAATATTAGTAAACAGACCATATTTATTACGATAATCAATAATAGCTTCTGCTGTTTTCTCACCTATTCCCTTTAATGTCATTAATTCTTCTTTACTTCCATTATTAATTGATACCCTCTCAGAATGGTATTTAGGTATTTCAATAATGTCACCATCAAATAATGGCATATCTAAATGAAACATTGACACATCAGCACTATCCGTTAGTTCTATTACACTAAGTAAATCATTAAATGTACTCTCACATGGTAGAACAATCTTTTTATCCTCTTTTACTTCTCCTCTTACAGCAACACTGATTTCTTTACAAGCGATATTAGGAATAACCTCAATTTTAGTACTGCATGATGTTAGTAATAGTATAATAAGTAGCCACATATTTTTTCCTCCTACTTATTATTTGCATTACTATAAAAAAAGGAAAAAAAAGAAGAAATTTACTTTCTTCTTTCCTCTATTAGTTAACTTTTACAATTTGCACATCATAAGGATCTTCACATTCAACATGAATGATTTCGCCTTCCTTATGTTCTAAAATTGCTTTCGCAACCTTACATACATTTGAAATTCTTCCATTAAATGGATCAGCTTCTACAGAACCTACAATTGTATAAGTAGCTTCTTCATTTTCTTTCAAATCCTTGATAGTAACTGTAGAGCCTAAACGTACAATTTTACTACCTTTACCGCCCTTTTGTTCATCAATGATTTCAATATTTTCAAGCATGATTTCCAATTCACGGATACGTGCTTCTACTTTCGCTTGATGATCTCTAGCTGCATCATAATCGGCGTTTTCCGATAAGTCCCCTTGGCTACGAGCAGCTGCTAATTCTTCACGTACTTCTTGACGAACAACGTGAATCAAGTTATAGTGTTCATTTTTTAACTCGTTATAACCATCTATTGTGACATAAACTTTATTACTTTCATTTTGTGCCATTTTATCTCACTCCAATCGCTTATCAATTATAACACGTTACTAGCATAAAAACAAGCATATTATTGTTTGTTTTCATTGCTTAATAGCCTAGTATTCATTTCTATAAAGCTATAATTCATGGAATATTGGTTGCAACTCAATAAATGTACAATGATATTTAAATCCTATCTTTTTAAGTTCTTCTTTCACATCTTCCACATGTCCACCAAGATGCTCTTTCTTATGAGTATCACTACCAATAGTAATAATAGTACCACCTAACTCATAATATAACCTCAATATATCCCTTGATGGCATCAAATCATTTAGACCATATTGATAACTAGATGTATTAACTTCTATTCCCTTACCATCAGCAATAACTAGCTTAAGTATTTTCTCAATAATTGGTTTTATCTTTTCAAATGGATAACTTCCTTGTTTATCATAACGTTTCAATAAATCTAAATGTCCTAATACTGAATAATCTTTATAATAAGTAATCACATTAAGTATTTCTTGATAATAACGCTCTTGATACTCTTGTTGTGTTCGTCCTGTTTGAAACTCTTGTGTCCAAAACTCTTTATCATCTACTTGATGACAAGATAAAATAACAAAATCAAAATTCCAATTTTTAAATAAATCCTGATATAGAGGAATTGTATGAACTTGAACACCAAATTCCATTCCTGCTTTTATCGTGATTTTATCTTTATATTTTACTTGTAATTCATTAATCATCTTAAAATATTTCGGATAATCAACATTAGCCATTGGCATACCATAACGATATTCAAATTTCGCTGGTTCATCCCAATCTAATTTAATCCCATAATCTACATGATCAGTGAAACAAATTTCTTCAAATCCTAGTGCAATGGCATCGTTAAACAAGTTCTCCATTTGGTATTCACTATCATCACTAAACGAAGTGTGAACATGATAATCACTGTACATATCAATACCCCTCTTTATGTACTCATTATAACAAGTTCTCTATTGTACTTTCAATATTACCTATAATAGTAGCAACAATCATTTTCAAAAAATACTGCGTATAAATTCACACAAAGATACCACATTAATAGAAAAAGAAAGGATGATTTTATGTTTGAACATAAAAAGAAAATGTTAAGAGAAGTTAAGGTTGAACGTCCAAACCCAACATATGCTAATCTAATGCAAGAAGCATTAGGTGGTGCCAATGGAGAAATGACAGCAGCAATGACATATTTATCTCAAAGTTTTCGTATTCAAAATAAAGAGCTAAAAGATTTATTCTTAGACATTGGTAGTGAAGAATTAGGACATGTTGAAATGGTTGCGGAAACAATCAATTTACTTAATGGCGATACATTAGATTACAATGAGATAGAAGCTGGAAGTATCCAACAAATGACTGCATTTGGGTTAAATCCTGCATTAGTTAATGCCAGTGGTGTTCCTTGGTGTGGTAGTCATGCAGTTGTTACAGGAGATTTAGTTGCTGATTTATTAACCGATATTGCAGCTGAACAACGCGCTAAAGTTATGTATGAATACTTATATAGACAAATTGAAGACAAATATGTACGTGAAACTATCATGTTCCTACTTGAACGTGAAGAAGCACATAATGCTTTATTCTGTGAAGCATTAAATAAACTAGCTGATAGTGAAGGTAGCAATGCACGTTTTGGCTTAAGTGAAGATAGTAAACTATATTTTGATTTATCTAAACCAGGAAGATACTTTGATAATCCTGAACCTGAGGCTGTAAAAATAAATAAGAAAAAGAAATAAAGCTTCCAAACGGAAGCTTTTCTATTTTGTATATTTATTTAAATATAAACCAAAAATAGCACCACATATTCCACCAATAATATGTGTTAATTGCGAAATATTATCATACATAAATAATCCACTATATACTTCATTCCCTAGATACATAACAGTGATTATTATAAAAGTTAATGGTATACTACCATCTTCAACACTCGTAATTGAAGAAAGAATAATAAACATAAAGCATATACCTGATGCACCAAGTAATGCGATATCAGGGAAAAATAAATTATTTATAATTCCACTAACAAATGAAGTAAATAAAATCATACTTATTAGACTTTTAGAACCATATTTTTCCTCTAGCATTGGACCTAATAATAAGAATAACAACATATTACCATAGTAATGAGAAAAATCTGCATGGTCTAAGCAATGCGTGAATAATCTCAAGAATGTCATTGGTTCTAATAATGAAGAATGATAAGTGGCAAACAAGTAATAAGTAGAAATACCATCACTTAAATACCCCATTATCAAAGCAATTAGTGAAATAATCGCAAATGATAACACTACTGGCGAATTAAAACTAATACGTTTAAACATATCTTACTTCACAATGCTAGCGATAATTTCAACACAATTATCAATACCAATAACGCCACTATCTAAAGATACTTCATAGTTTTGTACAATACCCCATTTACGATCAGTATAATATTGATAATTAATACTACGTTTTTTGTCTTTTTCTTCAACTCGTTCGATAGGAGATTTTGTACGTTCACCATATTCACGAACTATACGTTCAGCACGATATTCTTTGTCTGCATGAATGAATACATTTAATACATCATCACGATTACGAAGAATATAATCAGCACATCTACCAACAATTACACATGGTCCTTTATCAGCTAATTCACGAATGATGTTACATTGTAGATTCCAAATATAATCATTAGTTGATAATCCATCAATACTTCTACCAACAAATGCATAAGAGAAAATATTTTTAGAAGGAGCATATTCCCCCATTTCTTCAATAAACTTTTGATCTAAACCAGATTCTTCAGCTACTTTAATAATGATTTCTCTATCATAATAAGGAACGCCTAGCTTTTCAGCTAATTTCTTCCCTATTGTACGTCCACCACTGCCAAATTCTCTTGATATTGTGATAATATTTTTCTTCATAAAACGCTCTCCCTTCATATAAAAGAATTCTTTAAATTATCTTTACATAAATTACTATCTTTATAAAATAATTATAAAACATCTTAATTTATCTTTCAATAAATGGAATTCGAAAATAATTATTTATGTTCTTGTAACCAACGCATAGCAGTATAAGCATATACAGCACTACCACTTGTTAGTACTTCTTCATCAAACTTAACCTTAGGATGATGTTGAGGATAATTATACCCTTTATCAGGATGCCCTGCAGCTAATGCTAACATTATTGATGGTACAACTTGAGAAATATACGCAAAATCTTCAGAGCCTGCTCCACCACCAGATGACTTTTTACCACCACTACTATCTCTTGCGCTCATCTTAGCAATCGAAATAGCCTTATATTCACCTAGTAATTCTTTTACGTAACATTCAACTTCACTTGATAATTCCTTGTTGTTTAATAGTGTAGGACAACCACTTCCGTATTTCACTTCTACTTCTGCCCTAAATGCACTAGCAATACCCTTAGATATCTCTTCTATTCTTTGTTTCAAGAATTCTCTAGTATCTTCATCATATGTTCTAATGCTTCCTTCCATACTTACTGTATCAGGAATTACATTAGGGACACTACCACCGATGAACTTTCCTATAGTTAATACCGCTTTATCAGATGCTGATAATTCTCTTGCATGGATTTCTTGTAATGAAATTAAAATATGAGCAGCTACATTTAGTGGATCAATACCGCTATTAGGTGAAGAACCATGACATCCTTTACCTTTTACTAAGATTTCAAAATAATCTGCTGCGGGTGCACTAACTCCAGGTGCTGAAACTAAGATAGTACCTGCAGGTAAAGCCAACTTTGAAGTAACATGAATCATTAATGCAGCATCAACATGAGGATTCTCTAATAAACCATCATTAATCATATCTTTTGAACCCTCAAAGATTTCCTCAGCTGGTTGGAACATTAATTTAATTGTTCCCTCAATTTCATCTTCATATTCCTTTAATAGCTTTGCAGCACCTAGTAACATAGTGGTATGCATATCATGCCCACATGCATGCATATTACCATTCGTTGAAGCAAATTCAACATCTGCCTCTTCTTTAATTGGCAACGCGTCCATATCAGCACGAATTAAAAATACCTTACCTGGTTTCTTCCCACCAGCAGTAACTACTAATCCAGCTTTACCACATTCAACTGGATTATATCCTAAGTCTATCAACTGCTTCTTTACATACTCTTTAGTATCCTTCAAATCAAATCCTACTTCAGGATGAGTATGTAAATAACGTCTAATTTCAATTAACTCATTCTCATAACTATTTGCAGTATTTAAAATAACTTCACTATTCATAAATATTCTCCTAATTATTTACATTTTAAACGCATACGATAATCTTTGTTTATCATACCATCTTCTAATTCAATAATTTGTTCTTCGTCAATTATAAATCCATTTTTCAAATAGCATCTACATGCTCTTTCATTACTTTGATTTACATTTAGCGTAACATCTTTCCCTAACTTTAATAATTCTTTAAATACAAAATCTGCATATCCTTTTCCTCGTTCATTTGATGGAATATATAGTTTATCTAAATATATTTCATTTTCCTTCTCTACATAAACTACAACACCCTTGAAACCATCATCAACAAGTTTATAGTATTTATATCCAAGTGTTCTAAAATTATGAATATTCTCTATTAAAAAATAGTGATCTAATAAATATTCAATTTGCTTCTTTGGAATAATACTCTGATATGTTTCAAACCATATCGGTTTCATGAAATTGTATAATCCTTGATAATCTACTTCTTTGAATTCTACTAACTCCATAAAATCACTTCCCATCTTATATTATTATAGCACATTTCGTAATACTTACTTGTTTAATGCTTATCCTTTTCAAAAAAAGAGATACAACTTCTATATTTTGTATCTCTTTTTTCTACATTTATTTTAAAATCAATTTATTTCTTCATCACAGCATTAATCCACTTTTCACTATGATTTACTCGTGCATCATCACTAATAGAATATTCGATAATTTGTAGATTAGCCTCTTTGGCAAGCCTCCCTAAACTATCTATATCCATATCAACATAGAATCTATCATCACGAATTCCTTCATAATGTCCCATTTTGAATGAAACATACATAATTCCATCATCATGTAGTGCCGCATAACACTTTTTAAAAACACCAGGTAATTTTTCAAGCTCAATGTGGAGTAATGAAGCACATGCCCAAATGCCATCAAATTCGTTTTGAAAGTTCATATCTTCAGCTGATATATTAATTACTTTCTTGATACCTAGCACAATTCCCTTCTGACAGAAAACCGCGATAGGATCAATAGCCGTAACATCGTGCCCTAATGATTGAAAGTATAAAGAATCTCTACCAGAACCAAAACCAATATCTAAAATAGTGGCATTAGCTTTTAAATACTTCTCAAACATTGCATATTGAGCACTCATATCAACATTAATTGTACCTTTAATAAAATCGTCAGCATTCTTCTCATAATATACTTTATTAGTATTATTCATAAATACCTCTAATTTAAATAACTACAAATTATTAACAGCATTATCAATTCTACTACGAATTTCCTTCATACGCTTAGCATCAACTTTACATACTTTACGGTCGTATGTATAAAAACCATTTGTTTCATCTTCAACATCGCTTAATTGAGTATATACGCAACCACATAATCCTTCCATAATAGCTGGTAATACCATGATATCATAGGTTGATGCTACACTATCCATTAATTCATTACCATTTGTACAGTTACCATAACCATAATTGCCATACTTCGAATAGTAATGTTCATCAACAATATACGCATATCCACCACATTCAGATAAGAACATAGATTTCTTATTAGGATGTAATTCTTCATTTCTAAAATAGATATGAATACTATTTCCAAAATCACTCTTTTGTTGCTTGAACCAACCTGACGTTGAATCATATACACGAGTATTATCATTAGCCTTCGCTAGTTCATATATACGGTCACTATCATATTGTCCCCAACCTTCATTAAAGATTGTATATACAACAATACTAGGATGATTATATAAATGTTCTTGTGTATCAATTAAGTGCTTTTCAAAGAATGTTTTACGTTTCTCATTGACACGTACATTGGTATCTTTCTTAGTTACACCAATAGTTGGTAATGCAGTATCCTTTAAGAAATTATATGGACCACTATTGACATGGTCTTGAACTACCAACATACCATGTTTATCACAGTAATAATAGAAACATTCAGGTTCAATTTTAATATGCTTACGAATCATATTGAAACCAAGTTCCTTCATACGTAATACATCTTTCTCAAACTCTGCTTCATTAGCAGGTAAGAAAATACCATCTGGGAAATAACCTTGGTCTAATACACCATGTAAGAAGACTGGTGTACCATTTAAACATAAACGTTCAACACCATTAATTTCTTTCATTTCAATTTGTCGTAAACCAAAATATGATTCTATCTTGTCATTACCAACAGTAATAGAAAATGAGTATAAATATGGATCTTCATGTGACCATAATCGTGGTTCATAGTCATTAGTTTTAATTTGAATATATGCCTCATTACCAGTAAAAGAAGTTTTTAATTCTTCCCCATTATGTAATATAACGACAACATCTTTTGGTAATGAATTATCACCACATACATCTACAACTAGCTTAATACCTTCTAAATCAGGTGTAACCTTAATATTCTTAATATATGTTGTAGGAACATATTCTAACCAAACGCTCTTCCAAATACCACTAATTGGTGTATACCACATACCACCACGTTTCTTACATTGCTTACCATAAGGATAATCAAATGATAATGTATCAACCGCTTTAACAAGCAAACTGTTCTCTTTTTCATAAGAGACATAATCAGTAATATCTACTTCAAAAGGTAAATACCCACCTTCATGAGTAATAACCTTTTGATTATTTACATAAACTTCTGCTACTTGATCAACTGCACCAAAATGAAGAATAATTTTTCCCTCATTCTTATCAACTTTAAACTTTTTAGTATACTCTAACTTTTCACTTACTTTGTCTTGATACATTGATAAATCAGATTCTGGTGGGAATGGTACACGAATACTCTTTCCATTAAGCAACCATTCGCCATTTAATGATACCCAATTATCACGTTTTAATTGAGGACGTGGATATTCTTTCCATACATCATATGTATTTCCTAATTCCTTGCCAGATTCAGTTTCTAATGTATAGTGACCTTTTCGAATAAAATCAAAAATACGATTTAATACATACAACAAGATTAAACAAACAATGATAGTACCTACGAATAACCATTTATTAGGTAAGAATGAAGTTGTACCATCACCATTAACAATCATCTCTGCATCTCTAAGAATAAATGAACCAATGTAAGGGCCAATAACACCAGGAATTAATACTTGACCAATAATACGAATTCCTTGGAATTGCCCTGTTTTATCTTCTGGTGTATTGGAACGAATCATCGCACCAAATGAAGCACCTCCACATAGATTACCAATCATGAATAATAAAGAACCGATAAATACTGGTACAGTACTTGTTGAGAAATAAAGAATAGCCATACCAGCAATTAATATCCAAATAGTTGGAACAACGGCTGTTTGGAAGCCAACCATATCATAAATCTTACCAAAGATTACTGCTACAATTGATGCAAGAATAATCGCAGGTGCAAAGATTAACACATAATTAGTCATACCTAATGTCTTTTCATAATAAAGAATTAAATATGGCATAAAGATCTGTAGTGCTACACCAAAAACCGCTGCTGCAGCAATGATTAAATAAAGAAGTGGTTTCTCCTCTACAGCTTTCTTAGTAAAACTATAAGATACACTCTCCCAATAGCTTACATTTGATTCACGTACAATCGGTTTATCTTCAATTATAAAGAATCCTAAAACACCTATTAAACATACACCTAAACCAATAATCATGAAAATCGAATTCCATGATTCCATCTTATCTAAATCAAAAGCCATGAAACTACCAAATACTACTAAGATAGAAATCAATGGCATCATTGCGTTAATACCTTCAATATTACCTCGATTTGATTCTGTACCCCAATCTGTTACCCAAGCATTGAAGCATGCATCATTTGCTGATGAACCAAAGAATGTCATAACGCAATCCGCAAGAATAACTAGCGTTACACCAAGCGCTGCAGCTTGTGCTGTACTCCCTGCAATTGGTGTAAGATAATCCATACGAATTAAAGAGAATGCTAGAATAGAAATACCCCATGCGATATATCCACCACTCATAATTAATTTACGTTTTCCTATCTTATCCGATAGTGCTCCAATAAAGATCGTAGTTAAGGCTGCAGTAAGCGCACTGGCAGCTACCATGTTAGAAACATCAGTAGCACTAGCATTAAACATCTTATAAATAAATACATTTAAATACATGTTTTCTACAACCCATGCGATTTGCCCAACAAGTCCGAAAATGATTAAAGCAAACCAAAACTTTTTCTTCATAATAATCCCCTTCCTATTATCCTTTTAAGATATATTTATTTCCATAAATATACTCTTGTTTCATATGGTTTTAAAACATTTAATTCACTATTTGAATAATTACCTAGAATAAGCTCTGAATTATTTAAATCAAATCCATTAGGCACCTTCCAATGCTCATTCTTACCAGAGAATGAGCATACAACCAATACCTTTTGATTCTTATATTCTCTTGAATATATGTATAACTTTGAAGAATTCTTATTATACTCTACATAATTACCATTTCTGACACAAGATAATTCCTTTCTTAGCTTAATTGCTTTACGATAGAAATTTAAAACTGAATTATCATCATTTTGTTGTGAAGCAACATTGATTTCTTTATAGTTATCATTTACAAAGAACCATGGTGTTCCAGTAGTAAATCCAGCATTGTTGCTGTCATCCCATTGCACAGGCGTACGAGCTGAATCACGTGAACCATACCATAAGCGTTCTAGACGTTTTTGAGGCGGCTTATTAGTTGCGACATTTTCGTATTGCCAACGTGTTTGAACATCCTCATATAAGCTAGGATCAGATGGATACCAATTCGTCATACCAATTTCTTGTCCTTGATATACAAATGGCGTACCTTTTAAGAATAAATATGCTACTGCAAGCATCTTAGCACTCTCAACTCTAAACTTTTCACTACCATATCTAGAAACGATTCTAGGATGATCATGATTTTCTATATAAAGCATATTCCATCCTTTACCTTCTAAACCATTTTGCCATTTAGATAAAGCTTTTTTATATTTTCTTAAAGAGAATGGCATATGTCTAAAATCAGAGAAGAAACAATCTGCTTCTTGTGTAGAGAATTGAATCATCATATCCAATACAGGATTATTAGTTTCATCAATATACTTTAATGCCACCTTTGGTGATACCATTGGTGCCTCTGCAAGTGTCATACAGTCATATTTAGAAAAAACATCATTATTGAATTCTTCTAAATATTCATGTAAATGAGGTCCATGATTATACATATTAATACCTTTAGATGCAGGCATTATACGATCATCAGGTAAGCCTTCTGGTTTAGAAATAAATGTGACAACATCTTCTCTAAATCCATCTACCCCCATATCTAACCAATATCTAAGAATTTTCTTAACTTCCTCACGTACTAGAGGATTATCCATATTTAAGTCAGCTTGTTGAACTGCAAACAAGTGCATGTAGTATTCTTGGCGTACTTCATCCCATGCCCATGCTTTTCCTTCAAATAAAGAATCCCAATTGTTTGGTAGTTTACCATTTGGCTTAGCTGGGCGCCAAATATAGTAGTCAGTGTATGGTTCAATTCTTTCACGGCTCTTCTTAAACCATTCATGCTCAGTACTTGTATGATTAACAACTAAGTCCATGATAACTTTCATATTTCTTTCGTGAGCACCATCAAGTACCTTTTTGAAGGCTTCCATACCACCAAACTCCTCAGCTATATCCATATAGTCAGAAATATCATAACCACAGTCTACTCCAGGAGAAGGATATAATGGTGAAAACCAGATTCCATCGCACCCAAGTGATTTAATATAATCTAATTTCTCATAAACGCCTAATAAATCACCCATTCCATCACCATTGCCATCTTTAAATGATCGTGGCCATATTTGATAGAACACCATATCTTTATACCATTGTTTCTTATCCATATAATTCACCTTTTCTATTATCCCTAAACTTTTATTATTTATCTTTTTTCTAATAATACAACATTTTCGCAGTGTTTAGTACTAGGGAACATATCAACTGGTTGCACTTTCTTTATTTGATATCCTGCACGTAGTAAATATTTTAAATCTCTTACTTGTGTTTCAACATTACAAGAAATATAAACTATCTTTCTTGGTTGAAGCTTACTCACTGAATACAAGAACTCTTCGGTAGAACCACTTCTAGGTGGATCCATTAATAATACATCTAAATGAGTCTTCTCTTCAGCCATTTCTTTAATAAATTCAGTAGCATCTGCATTATAGAAATATGTGTTCTTAATACCGTTTATCTTTGCATTACGAATTGCATCTTTAAATGCTTGTTTATTTAATTCAACACTAATAACTTCCTTACATCGACTACTAGCAATTAATCCAATAGTTCCAATTCCACTATATGCATCTAATACTACATCGGTAGATTTTAAACCTGCAAATTCAATAGCTTTAGAATATAAATGCTCTGTTTGAATTGGATTTACTTGATAGAATGAAGTCGCTGATATTTGGAACTTCAAGCCACATAATGTATCTGTAATATACCCATCACCATATAATACGCGTTCTTTATCACCTAATACCATACTAGTTGTTGTTTCATTGACACTTTGAATGATAGTAGTAATTTCAGGATGTTCTTTACGTAAATCCTTTACGAAGTCTTTTCTTCCTGGGAAGATTTCGCTAGCTGTAACTAAAGCTACTAACACTTCCTTAGAATGCTTTCCTACACGTACAAAGACGTGACGAAGAAGTCCTAATTCTGAATCTTCATTAAATGGTATGATATTATACTTCAACATTAATTTCTTAACAGTTTTCATAATTTTATTAGCTGTTAAGTCTTGTATCATACAATCTTCATAATTCACTATTTTATGAGTATCCTCTTCATAGAATCCCGCAATAATACTACCATTCTTATTAACACCATATACCATTTGGTTCTTACAACGATAATGGTCAAAATCATCCATACCTATGATTGGATAAATGGCATAGTTTCCTCGTAAATCTTTAAATTTATTAGCGATATATTCATTCTTCATTCGTAATTGATCCGCATATGAAATGTGTTGATACTGGCAACCACCACATATATTAAATAAATCACAGCGACACTTAACACGAATTGGACTTGTTTTCTCATAATGTATGACACGAACATCAATCTTACCGCGATATTTTTCTACCTTCACATCAGCCTCTTCATTTGGCAGAAGATTAGGAATGTGTAGTTGTAGTCCTTGGTAGAACGCAATTCCTTTACCAGCTTCATCTAATTCCTTACAAGTAACTTTGAATGTTTTACCTTCTAGCTTTTGGAATTTCTCAAACTCTAATCGATTCGTTTTTGCTTTCTCCATTGCATACGCATCACTACGCTTTTGATTATTCTTTTTAAATGATTGAGTTTTATTATCATTAAACTTATTATATGATTTTCGCTCATTACTACGCCTATTTTGCTCTTTTGATTTACTATATTTATTTTCCATAATTATCACCTTTTACTCTATTATTTATTTTACCTTAAAACAACAAGAAAAGGAACAGTTTTACACCGTTCCTTTATCATAAAATTAAAGATCATCTATTCCATACTTAAAGACTGCAATTCTTCTTGTCTACGCTTTTTATTAAGCTTTAGTAATTCATTTTGTTGTTCTTCATTAAATTGATTTGTATATAATCGATAATAATAGCCTTCCTTAGCCATTAACTCTTGATGAGTACCATCTTCAATTACTTCACCGTGCTTTAATACTAAGATTCGATCAGCATCTACAATTGTACTTAAGCGATGCGCAACTACAAAGCTAGTACGATTCTTTTGAATAGTTACTATCGCATCTTGAATAAGTTTTTCCTTTTCAGTATCAATAGAGCTTGTTGCTTCATCTAAGATTAATAAGCTAGGATCAGCAATTAATGCTCTTGCGAAAGATATCAATTGTTTTTCACCAGTTGATAGTCTTGAACCACCTTCATTTACATCTGTATCATAACCATTTTCTAGTTTCATAATGAAGTCATGAGCATTAACTAGTTTCGCAGCCTCTATTACTTCCTCATCAGTTGCATCATTTCTGCCAAAACGAATATTTTCCTTTACCGTTCCACTGAATAAGAATGGTGTTTGCAGTACATATCCTAAATTGTGATGTAACCATCCAATACTTCTATCTTTAATATCTTTACCATCAATTAAGATACGGCCACTCTTAGGTTCATAGAAACGACAAATCAAATTAACAATCGTACTCTTCCCACTACCAGTTTCACCAACTAAAGCAATTGTTTGGCCAGCCTTTACATCTAAATTAAAATTCTTAAGTACTATTTCATTTTCATTATAATAGAAAGTGACATTTTCAAATGTTACATCACCTTTTAATTCCTCATAATTTTCAAATTTAGGATTTAATAAATCACCATATTTCTCAAGAACTTCAGGAGTATCAACAATATCAGGTTCAGTTTCAAGTAAGCTCATTACGCGTTCAGCATTAGCCTGTGCCATTTGTAGTTCTGCCATTAGACCTGCAATTTGTCTTAATGGGTCGAAGAATTGTTGAGAATAATTCACGAACAATGCTAATGTACCAAATTCGATTACTCCCATGATTACCATATTACCACCAAAATTTAATAATAAGGCAATGGCAATCGTAGAGAAGCTAGTTATGATAGGAGTGAATAACGCATTAAATAAACTAGCTTTTATTTGTTTAGCTCGATACTCTCCTGTTAACTCCTTAAATTCTGTAAACATTGAATCTTCTAGTACTAAAGTCTTTGTAGTCTTAGCACCAGTTATTCCTTCATTAAACGCAGCGGTAATCTTGGAATTTAATTTTCTAGATGTACGATAAGCCTTTAAAATACGCTTTTGAAAATATACACTAACAACAAAGATGAATGGTATTGTAGCAATTACTATTAAACTTAACTTCCAGTTAACAACAAGCATAACTACTACAATCCCCATCATTACGAATAAACTCCATACTAAATCTAGGATAGACCATGATACAATTTCAGCTAATCTTGCGATATCGTTAGTTACACGTGCCATAATCCAACCAACTGAAGTCTTATCATAATAAGAGAATGATAATTCCTGTAGCTTTTGGAAAGCCTTTTTACGCATTGAATAAGAGAAGCCCATTTCAATTCTACCAGCTTGTTTAAAATATTGGTAAACATTGATACCTTGCCAGATAATTAATATAAAATATACAACACCAAAGATAGTGACATGATTAAAGTTTACATTAGGATTGGCAACAAAATTATTTAAAGCATATGAATTCATTAGCGGGAATACTACATCAATAGCTGCCTGCATAATCATGAAGATTGCAAGGAAATACAAATGCTTTTTATTTTCTCCAATCATTTTAAATACTTTAATCCATAGGGAAGCCTCGACCTTTTTCCCTTCAAATTCTTCTTCCTGCATATTATTCATTTACATCATCTCCCCTCTTGATGTTACTTTGAATTGCAGCGATTCTAGCATATAAACCATCTTGTTTCATTAATTCATCATGTGTTCCCATTTGAGAGATAACACCATCTTCTAACATGATAATCTTATCTGCTTCCATTGCACTAGCAACACGGTGAGTAATGATAAACATCGTAGTCTTTTTGTCCATTGATTTTAATTGTTTACGAATTTCCGCATCAGTATCTGTATCTACAGCACTTAATGAGTCATCAAAAATCATAATAGGACATTCATTTAAAATAGTACGAGCGATGGCAATACGTTGTTTTTGACCACCACTTAATGTAACCCCACGTTCACCTACTTCAGTTTCATAACCTCTATCAAATTCCTCGATAACATCATGTACAGAAGCAATGCGACATGCCTTAAACATCATATCATCGCTAGCATCACGATGAGCAATTTTCAAATTATCACGAATTGTTTTAGAAAATAAGAATGGTTCTTGTAGTACAATACCTACTTGTTGTCTACAGTTTTGTTTATTAATAGTATTAAGCTCTTTACCATCTATTTTAATACTACCTTCATAATCATATAGGCGTGTTAATAAATGTATTAAAGAACTCTTACCAGATCCAGTAGGTCCCATTACGGCAATTGTTTGACCTGCTTCTACATCGAATGTAACACCATTTAATACAGTAGTATTTTCATCATAAGAGAATCGAACATCCTTAAATGAAACATTTCCTTCAATCACATGATTATCGCCTTGTTTCATATCTTCAATAGGTTCATTCATAATCTCTTGAATACGAGATGCTGCTACCCCCATTTTCCCCATATCAGCAAGAATTCTCCCTAATTGTCTTACTGGCCATAATATCATACTTTCATATGTAACAAACACGAAGTAATTACCGATAGTAAGATCACTATAAATAGAGAAGTATAGTCCTAATAAGATAACAGCTAATATTTGTAGTAAGCAAATAACATCACTTGCTCCCCAATATAAACCTAATAGTTTAATCATATCAAAAGTATAATCCGTATACTCACGATTTTTCTTTTCAAACTTTTCAATTTCACTACGTTCCATATCAAATGCCTTAACCACACGTACTCCACTAGCGTTTTCTTGGACAAGGGCATTTAATTCACCATCTACCTCATCACTCTTACGGAATACTTTCTGCATTCTTCTAAAATATACAAAAGCAAATATGATTAGTATTGGCATTGATACGATTGAACATAATGCAAGTTTAGGGTAAATCGAAAATAGTATAACTAAGGCAATCATTATAGTAGAAATACAATATATTATTTCAGATAATTGTGCACCAAAGAAACGACGTATTTGGTCTACATCACTAGTACATCTTTGAATTAAATCACCTGTCTTTGCAGACACATGATATGCATATGGTAATAACTGTAAATGCGAGTATAAAGCTTCTTTAATACGTTTAGCGATATTCTCCCCTATGTATGCATTACCCCTGCCTCTTAAATACTGACATACAGCACTAAGAATTGTGATGAAAGCCATCATTAAGCATGCAACCCATAAATGCTCTTTTAAATAGCTAACACCACCAACCATATTGCTAATTGCCAATATAACTCTATTGCTTACAGGTTCACTCCCAATCACACTGTCAACAATAAACCCCAGCATCAAAGGTGATAAAAGCATTAAAAAAACGTATGCGATGCCGGCGCATACAACCCCTACCATGCGCTTAATATCATCTTTAATGTACTTGTATAAAAAATTCATAGATTTCATCTTACCCACCTCATTTCTATTCTCAACATATTAATTATATGACTGTATAAATAGTAAATCAACTGTAAATGTGAAAGAAATGTGAAAATTATATGTGATTTTGAAAAAAAACTTTAAATATTACTTGAATTTCCAAGGACAGAGGACTATACTATCTACGGTTAAAAGAAAAGAGGATACATTTATGCAATTAATGGTTATTATTTTAAAAAATTATGATCGCCTTGATCCATTATTAACTAGATTTGCTGATTATGGAGTATATGGTGCTACTATTTTAAATTCTTCAGGTATGGCAAGTGAATTAGCAGCAAACCATGATGAAGATGAGTTTTTATTCTTAGGTACATTACGTACTATTTTAAATAAGGAAAGAGAACAAAGTAAAACAATCATGATGGTTGTCAAAGATGAACAAGTTGATGATCTTCGTGCTATCACAAATGAAGTTGTTGGTGATTTATCTCAGCCAAATACTGGTATCTTATTCACAACACCTATTACTTCAATCTATGGTGGAAGCTTTACTAAGTAATAGAGGTATATTGAGAGATGGAATTTAATATTTTATTTTATGTAGGTTTATTACTATGCTTTGGGATTATAGGAGCTTTAGTAATTCGTAAGGTTAAGTTACCTGCAGTTACTGGTTACTTAATTGCTGGTTTATTAATTGGACCACACTTATCTGGTATTATTCCAGAAAGTGCTGTCGAATCATTATCATTCTTATCAAGTGTAGCATTAGGATTTATTGCTTTCTCAATCGGTGCTGAATTTAAAATGTCGTATTTTAAGCGTGTAGGATTAACACCTATCGTTATCGCGATACTTGAAGCTTTATGCGCTGTATTCTTCGTTATCATTGCATTACTATTAGCTGGCTTTGATGCACCATTCTCAATTATGTTAGGTGCTATCGCTGCTGCCACTGCTCCAGCTGCTACAATTATGGTTATCAAACAATATAAAGCAAAGGGGCCTGTAACTGAAACATTATTATCTGTAGTTGCAATTGATGATGCTGTAGCTTTAATTGGTTTCGCATTGGCAACTGCAGTCGCTCAATCCATAACTACTGGTGGACAAGGAAATATCATTGCTTCATTAGTTGATCCTATTTTAGAAATCGTGATGTCACTTGGACTTGGTGCAATCTTAGGTATGCTATTCATTGTTCCATTCCGTGTTGTTAAGGGACGTAGTAATCGTTTAACTTATACAATCGCATTCGTATTATTAGGTGTTGGTCTTGCAGCAACATTAGGCATTTCAGAATTATTATTATGTATGGCATTTGGTGCTGTATTTACTAACTTCTACAACAAGTCAGAAGAAATTATGCAAATTGCTGATGAATTCACTCCACCACTACTTATGATTTTCTTCGTATTATCAGGTGCTGAATTAAATCTAGCTATTATCCCTCAAATCGGATTAGTTGGTATAATTTATGTAGTAGTTCGTGTAATTGGTAAGGTTGCTGGTGCTGCTGCTGGTGCTAAGATTATGAAGGCTAGCGACCCTGTTGTTCGTTGGTTAGGACCTGCATTAATTCCTCAAGCCGGGGTTGCAATCGGGTTATCATTAGCTGCCGAAAGAATTGTACCTGGTACTGGAAGTACAATTCGTGCTGTAGTTTTATGTGCAACATTGATTTATGAATTAGTTGGACCTGCTATTACTAAATGGTCATTAACTAAAGCTGGCGAAATCAAAACACAAGGCTAATATAAAAATAGAGACATATTCACTTGAATATGTCTTTTTAGTTTATTTTGTAAAGAAATCTAATGCATTCTTATAACAGATTTTTTCTACTTCTTCTTCAGTAAAGCCTACCTTACGTAAAGCTTCTACAAAGTTTTGTGCTTTATCATCACTTTCAATATCTTTAGCCATCTCACCTAAGCCACCTTCACCAAAGAAATCCATGAAATCAAAACCACACGCCACATGTTCTACACCTACTAAATCAGCAATATATTTCGCATGTTTAGCTAATGTTTCAACATTTTGTTCTTCTTCATTATCACTAACGAAGAAACGGCATGCATTCATACCAATAATACCACCCTTAGCAGCTAATGCTTTAATTTGCATATCAGTTAAGTTACGATCATGTGAACATAATGTACGAGCATTAGAGTGAGTTGCACATACCTTACCACTATGATTTTTAATAACATCCCAGAAGCTTGCTTCATTTAAATGCGAGACATCTAATGCAATTCCACATTTTGCCATTTCATCAATCGCTTCTAGTCCTGCACTAGTTAAACCTCTGCATACATTACCTTTAACACCAGTAGCAAGGTAGTTTTCATCATTCCAAGCAAGTGAAGCAACCTTTACGTTATGTTCTTTCATAAATTGTACTTTTTCTCTTGGATTCTCTTGGACACCACACATACCTTCTACACTAATAATTCCATGTACACGATGTTCCTTGAAATAATCTAGGTTATCCTTTACGAACACCACATCATTCTTCATTAATTCACTATTCATGTCAACAATCATCTTAGCCATTTCATCCCATGTTTCTTTTCCATAAAAGAAGCATGCACAACATACATAGCTAACTTCTCCATCAATTAACTTTTGTAAATGGCGTGTCTTAAAAGGCTCCAATTCACCTTTCATTAATTGATATTCACAATCACTACCAATATCACAATGTAAATCAAAAATTTTCATAAGTTTACCTCCATTTATTATATATACTTATATAATCATAATATTATTCACACTTGAATAATGAGAATAATTTAGACAAATAACCTTTCTTATATAACCATAATGAAATAGCTCCACATAATGTACCAACCAATGCACCTACAAGCACATCAGTAGGATAATGTACATATAAATATAATCTACTAAATGCAATTAAGATAGCTAAAGCGTAAATATATTTGCCATACTTAGGATTCCATTTATTTAGTACATAAGCTGCAGCCATGCTACTACAAGTATGCCCACTTGGGAAGGAATAACCACTAGGCATTGAAATTAATAACTCAATTTCATTAACCCAACAAGGTCTACTTCTAGCAACTAATGGTTTTATACCATTGTTATTGATAAGCAATCCAAGTAATAATGCAAGACCAACCATTAAACCATATTTTCTTGTATCTTTTCTAAACAATAATAGTATAGCCATGGCAATCCAAATATAACCCTCATCGCCTAATTTAGTTACAAATACAAAAAATAAGTCCAAAAAGTCGTTTCTTACAAATTCTTGAATTAAATTCAATATCATTGTGTCAAAAGAAGTAATCATACAATTATCCCCTCACTCTACTATATCATACCACTTTTAGATAAAACATTCAACAAAAGAACTATCTTCAATTTTCATGTTGTAGTATATTTACTTATAATTGATATTTTATAAATATTATGCAAAAATATTTATAAGGAGAGATTACTATGAACAACACTTTACTTACATTTCTATATAATTATTTAAATGACATGCATATACAATCTTTAGTAACTACTGGATATGACTTTGACTTATCTAAATTAGATATGGGACTTAGAAATACTATATTTGCATATAGCGAAGAAAAAAGTAATAATCGAATTACAGAAATCGAAGCAAACACGATCTATCATATAACTGATTATTATGATTGTAATTATACTTTTTTCTATTTACCTGAAACTGATAACTATTTATTCATTGGTCCGTATCTATATAAAGCAATAAATGATCAAGATATAATTGCCTTAATGAACAACCTACATATCCCAGCTGAATTATTCTCACAATTAAAAGACTACTATTTTGCTCTTCCGTATGTATTAGACCGACATTCATTTCAATTAGTATTGCATCATGCCTATAGTAATATATGTCATAATGATAAGATTAATTCACTGTATTTAGACTTAAAAAACTTAGAAAGTGAAGATGAATATCGAGAATTACATCAGTTTATTATTCCTAATGACCCTATTTTAAGTATGCAATTACTTGAGAAAAGATATACATTTGAAGACCTATTATTAGAGGCTGTTACAAATGGCAATACCTATAAAGCTTTATCCATTATTGATAATATGGTATCATCGCATCTAGTGCCACTAGAATATAGTACAATACCAGAATATAAAAATATCTTAATATCCTTTAATACATTAATAAGAAGATCTATTTATTTGGCAGGAATACATCCATTTTATATCGATAGAATCTACAATGCACTGAACAACGAAATCAATACAATGCAAAATGAAACTGATATTGTAAATATAAATATTAATATCATTAAATCATATTGTAACCTAATAAATACACATAGTACTTCAACTTATTCAGAGCCTATTCGACATATCTTGGCTGCTATAGAAGCTTCACTAACTAGTGATTTAAGTTTAAAACGCTTTGCGAAAGAATTGTTCTTAAATACTAGTTATTTATCAACGTTATTCAAGAAAGAAGTAGGTATGACATTAACCGAATACGTTAATAAAAGCCGAATCGAATATGCGAAGAAACTTTTGAAAAGTACATCTCTGTCAATTCAAAATATCGCAAATCAATCCGGCATTTCAGATATTCATTATTTCACGAGATTATTTACTCGCGAAACTGGAATGTCACCAAGAGTTTGGAGAAACTCTTAGTCTACCTTTTTAACAGTATTTAATTGAGCATTTAATGCTAATAAATCTTCTTTAGAAGGCTTAACACCCATGTTACCAATTAAACCGATTAAACGTAAGATAGTAAAGCTACCTAGCATTTGAATCATCTTACCAGCATTTTCTGGATCGTTCATAGCATTTTCTTCACCTTCCTTAGCAGGCATCATCTTAGCCATTAATTGACCAAGAATAGCTCCACCTTCTGGTGCTTTAACTAAGTCTTCTAATTTATCATTTAATGAATAATAACCTTCAGGTGTTGTGATATCAAACCAGTTTAATACAGCACCTTTTTCTTTTAGACGATATGCTTCATTAAATGTATCAACTTTACGTAGCTTACTTTCATCTCTACATTCTCCTGCTACTGCTACTAATGTAGATTCACCAACGTTTGGTACTTCAAAGTAGAAGAAATGATCTTCTGCTGTTTTCTTACCTAAGCTTGTTTCATTAACGAATAATTCTACT
>JAFXJJ010000039.1 GCA_017532345.1 Erysipelotrichales bacterium | reverse complement strand
TTGAATGTTTTAAATTCTTCATCACTCGGTAGATGACCGAATAGTAATAAGAAGGCACATTGTTCAAAACCAATGTGATTTTTAAAGTCTAGCTTCTTTATTAATTCGCTTATTTCATAGCCACGATAATATAGTCTTCCTCTACAATCAATTTTCTTGTTGTCGATTTTCTCGTATCCGACAACATCAGATATTTGTGTTAGACCGACTAATACACCAGTTTGGTCTTCGTTACGTAATCCTTTTTTCACGTTATATTTAGAATAGTCTTCATTGTTGATAGTATTATCAATAATTGACTGATTTAAGATAGTTTCTAGCTGTGACATATCATCACCTACTTTCATTAATTTTCAATACTTTTACATTATATTACATTTTGTTTCATTTTTCAATTCATATATGCTATAATCATAAAGAGGTGGTACTATGAATACGTTAAGTGAGAAAATATTGAGTGCTCATTTAGTGAGTGGAGAGATGGTTGCAGGTCAACCAATTAAAATTAAAATAGACCAGACACTAACACAGGATGCAACAGGGACAATGGCGTATTTGCAACTTGAAAGTATCGGGATAGATAAAGTTAAGACAGAGCTAAGTGTAAGCTATGTTGATCATAATACACTACAAAGTGGCTTTGAGAATGCAGATGATCATGCGTATCTACAAAGTGTGGCAGATAAATATGGTATTGTGTTTTCTAAACCGGGTAATGGTATTTGTCATCAGTTACATTTAGAGCGCTTCGCAAAGCCTGCTAAGACATTAATAGGCAGTGATTCACATACACCTACAGCTGGTGGTATTGGTTCTCTTGCAATGGGTGCTGGGGGCTTAGATGTGGCTGCAGCAATGGCGGGAAGACCATTTCAAATTACTATGCCTAAAATTGTTAAGATAGAATTAAAGGGAAAGCTACAAAAGGGTGTAGCTGCTAAGGATATTATCTTAAAGGTATTATCTATGCTTACTGTTAAGGGTGGAGTAGGTAAGATAATAGAATACACAGGAGAGGGTGTTAAGCATTTAAGTATTCCTGAACGTGTTACCATTACAAATATGGGTGCTGAATTAGGTGCTACAACATCGATTTTCCCTAGTGATGAGAGAACATATGAGTTCTTAAAGAAACAAGGTCGTGTTGAGGATTATGTAGAACTTAAGGCTGATGAAGATGCTACATATGATGAAGAATATGTGATTGATTTAAATGAACTAGAGCCATTAATTGCTTTACCACATATGCCTGATAATGTCGTAACAGTAGCTAGTATGGTTGGTACACCAATCTCTCAAGTTAATATTGGCTCTTGTACGAATTCATCATATTTAGATATTGAAACAGTATCAAATATTGTTAAGGGTAATATTATTCATCCTAATGTTTCTTGCTCACTATCTTGTGGCAGTAAGCAAGTATTATGTATGCTTAGTGAAGCAGGTAAGTTATTACCAATCCTAGAAAGTGGTGTTAGACTACTTGAATGTACATGTGGTCCTTGTATTGGTATGGGACAATCACCAGCCTCTAATGCCTTTTCACTAAGAACATTTAATCGTAACTTCTATGGAAGAAGTGGTACTTTAAGTGCTAGTGTAGGTTTAGTATCGTGTGAAACGGCGATATATAGTGCTATTAAAGGTGTTATTAGTGATCCTAGAGAAGCAGAATATGAGCTAGCAACTGATTTAGAAACATACACTATTCATGATGAAAATTTCATATATCCATCATGTAATCCAAATACTGAAATTGTACGTGGTCCAAACATCAAACCACTACCAATTAATAAGCCATTAGATGATGTAGTAAGTAAAGAGGTTATCATCAAGGTACAAGATAACATCACAACCGATGATATTATGCCAGCTGGTGCGAAGGTATTACCATATCGTAGTAATATTGAGAAGATTTCCGAATTCTGCTTTATGAATCATAAGAAATCCTTCCATGATGACTGTTTAGAAAAACAAGGTGGATTTATTGTAGCTGGTAATAACTATGGACAAGGTTCAAGCAGAGAACATGCAGCATTAGCTCCAATGTATTTAGGAATTAAAGCTGTTATTGCGAAAAGCTTTGCCCGTATCCATCAAGCTAATTTAATTAATTTCGGGATTCTACCTTGTATTTTTGAAAATGAGGCTGATTATGACTCTATTGATGAAGATGATATTCTTGAATTCAATGATTTACATGTTTTAAAACCAAATAGTGTAATAGAAGTAATAAATAAAACTAAGAATAAATCATTTAATGTATGTCTTCCATATAATGAAGAACAAATAAATATGTTACTATGTGGAGGATTACTTAATACTTTAAAATAGCTTAAGTAATAAATGTCGGTATGATTACCGACATTTTTATATATACTGTAATGGTGATACAATGCGTAGAATAATACAGTATATTCCATTATGTTTAATATTAGCTTTATATATAGTTTTAGGTAATATCGCAATCCCCTTAAAAGAAGCAGTAGAAGTAGCAACAGGTAATTACTTTAATCATCTGACAGTTGTGTTAGATGCGGGACATGGTGGTAAGGATAATGGTGCTAGTGCTAATGGAATATTAGAGGATGAACTTAATCTAGCAGTTACTTTAAAGCTGAAGGATAAATTAGAAATGATGGGTGCTACTGTACTATTAACAAGAGATGATGATTATGATCTAGCTAGTGATAGTGCACTCAATCGTAAACGTGAGGATATGGCAAAACGTGCAGAAATCATCAATACATCGGGTGCAGTGATGTTTTTGAGTATCCATATGAACAAGTATTCATCATCTAGTGTTAGTGGTGCCCAGGTGTTTTATCGTGTGAATGATGATGCATCAAAGCTGTTAGCTGAATGTCTACAAGCCAAGCTTGGTGAGTATTTAGGTACGAATAAACACGTTAAGATAGGTAATTACTACATTCTAAATGAAACTGACATTAATGGAGTATTAATTGAATGTGGTTTTATTAGTAATAATGAAGAAGCTCAAAGACTGCAGGATGACAGCTATCAAGATAAGCTAGTATCATCGATTATTAAAGGAATCTATGAATACATTGAATTAACATCAGCAAATGTCCTTAGATAATCAAAAAATATGCATGAATACAAGCTTTTAAACATCATATTCATTTTTGGAAAATCAATGATTTAAAATTAAATATGATATATGACTTTTGAATATTATTTATTTTAATGAGTTAATATCTTCTTTTGTTTACGTTTTCTTCATTTTTGTAGATATGGTATAATATATTTATAAATGTGATTTTGAAGAGGTAGATGTATGGTTGGTAAACTAAGAAATATGACGGCTATTTATTTGTTTAAGGGTGATAAAGTATTACTTTTATTTAGACAAGGTGGGAAAGTGGTAAATGAAGTTTGGACAGGCTCCGCTGGAGGTCATTTTGAAGAATATGAGCTAAATGATGCGAAGGAGTGTGTATTACGAGAACTAAATGAAGAACTTAGCCTTAACGAAAATGATATTGATAATCTATCACTAAGATATATCACTTTACGAAGAACAAAAGGAGAAATAAGACAAAACTATTATTTCTTTGCTGATCTTGAGGAAAGTGTACATGATGATTTACAATCAAATGAAGGAGAGCTAAAGTGGTTTTCGATAGAAGACATTGGTGCTTTAGAAATGCCATATACTGCTAAGTATGTGATGAGTCATTATGTTTCTGATGGACAATTTACTGATAAATTATATACAGGTGTAGCGAATGAAAATGGAGTAGATTTCATAGAGCTAGCAGAGTCTTAGCTTTCTATATATTTAAAAGATTACAATTAAGGGGTATTAGAAATAGTTCGGTTATAGGAATCGAACTTTTTATTTGCTAGTACAAAAATTACTAGGTTAATTGGTGTAGTGTTTTTTTAGTTAATCTCTTTTAGGTTATTCGTGGTAAAATATTAATATGTAGAAGTGTTGGAATTGAGGTGTTTCATATGGAATACAATATTGGTGATGTATCGAAAATACTTAATATTTCGAAGGAAATGATTCGTTATTATGAAAAGCAGGGAGCTTTAAAGCCATCAAGAAAGGAAGAAAATAATTATAGAACATATTCAACAATGGATGTTTTCTTCTTAATGGAAATGCTTCGTTATCAAACAGTTGGATTATCAGTTAAAGAGATATCAAGTTTATTAGAAAATAACTACATGGATAATTATGCCAATTATTTAGATCGATATTATCATGCACTTCAAAAAGAAATTGATTTTAAGCATTTATTAAAAGAGCGTATTAAAGAGATGGCAATAAGAGCGAAAACAAGTCAAATGAATTTAGGGAAATATTGGTTTAAAGAAATACCTGCTCATGATTTATTCTTCTTATGCAATGCAACTGATGATGAGTATGATAGAATTCATTTCAATGAGCATGATAAAGAAGTACTATTCGACGGTGATAATTTCGCATTTTTTGAGAGTATGATTTTATTTGAAGAAGAAAAGAATACATGGTGGTATGGAATTAATAAGGAATATTCATCAGCGTTATCAATAAGCTATGATACTGGGAAAACTATTGAGAAAGAACTTTGTTTATGCACTATGATAGATATGGGTGAAGTTGGGGAGTTTAACAGGGAATTGTTGAATCCTATTTATGAATATATTAAAGAGAATAACTATACTATTAATGGAACAATTAGGGGAATGATTGTTTGTCGTGGTTATCAAAATAACGTATTCCAAAGAATACTAGAAGTCCAAGTTCCGATAAAACATTGAAATACTTTCAATGTTTTTTTAGGTTTTTTTAGGGCTATCTAAGCTTTAGTTGGCTATTTTACTAGAGAATAACTTGTGAATTTTATCACTTGACCTTGTAATATTTTAATACCTTAAAATATAAGTACAAGATAAAGGAGATATAATATGTATTCAAAATTATTTACACCTTATAAGGTAGGGAATTGTGAGATTCCTAACAGATTAGTAGTACCTGCTATGGTAACAAATTACTGTACAGAAGATGGCTTTTTAACAGAACGATATATGAGATATATCGAAGAAAAAGCTAAAGGTGGTTGGGGTATGATTATTACTGAAGATTATAATGTTACTCCAAATGGAAAAGGGTATAAGTTCATTCCAGGGTTCTATAAAGATGAACACATTGAATTAAATAAAAAGTTAACAGAAATGGTTCATTCATATGGTTCAACTATTTTCTGCCAAATGTATCATGCTGGTAGACAAAGCTCTCATGCTGTAAATGGTGGAGTTCAACCAATTGCACCATCAGCTACTAAAGACCCTATTTGTATGGATTTAGCGAGAGAAATGACAGTTGAAGAAATTAAAGTGCTAGTTGACGAATTTGCTGAAGCTGCAAGAAGATGTAAAGAATCAGGATTTGATGGTATTGAATTACACTGTGCTCATGGTTACTTATTAGCTGAATTCTTATCACCATATGTTAATAAAAGAACTGACCAATATGGTGGATGCTTTGATAATAGAGTAAGAATTGTTGAAGAAATTCTTCAAGCAATGAGAGCAAAAGTTGGAGACTTCCCAATTCAAATCCGTATTTCATCTAATGAATTCGTGCAAGGTGGACGTACTGAGGCAGAAACATATCAATTAGTAAAACGTTTAGAAAAGATTGGCTTTGATGCTATTCATGTATCTAATGGTGTTTATGCAGCTCATCCAAGAAATCAAATTATTGCGCCAATGTTTACTGATCATGCATTGAATATGGAAAGATCTTATAATGTTAAGAAGCTTGTTGATATTCCTGTTATTCTAGCAAACAGAATTAATGAACCAGGAATGGCAGATGTTTTATTAGAAATGGGCAAATGTGACTTTGTAGGTATGGCAAGAGGTTCATTAGCAGATCCTATGTTACCTAAAAAGGCAAAAGAAGGAAAACTAGACCAAATTAATTATTGTATTGGCTGCTTACAAGGCTGTGAATGGCCACTATTTGTAGGAGATAGCGTTACTTGTTTAGTAAATCCTATGGTAGGTAGAGAATATGAATGCGATATGACACCAGTTACTACACCTAAAAAAGTTATGGTTATTGGTGGAGGACCTGCTGGTTTAATGGCAGCAAGAACGGCAGCAATTAGAGGTCATAATGTTTCATTATACGAAGCACAAGAATCATTAGGTGGACAATTTAGAAGTGCAGCATATCCAATTGGCAAAGGTGAATTATCAACATTAACATCTTCATATCGAGCTAATTTAGAAGCATTAAATGTACCTGTACATTTAAATACTGAGGTTACTGAAGAATTAATTAAAGAAGTAAATCCTGATGCAATCATCTTAGCAACTGGTGCAAAACCATTAGTTCCAGCTATTAAAGGAATTGATGGTAAGAACGTTCATACTGCTGAAGAAATGCTACTAGGTAAATGTGATTATCCTCCATTTGGCCCAATCGTAGTTTGTGGTGGTGGAGAAGTTGGTGCGGAAACAGCACATTATTTAGCGGAAAAGAACCATAACGTAACATTACTTGAAATGCAACCAGATATCTTAAATGATATGATGCCATTAACTAAAGTTTGTTTAGTTGAAATGCTTTATGGTTCAGGTGTTCAAGTTAAAACAAATTTCACTGTTAAGGAAATTACTGAAAATTCAGTTATTGGTGTAGATGGTAGTGGTAATGAAGTAGCATTACCAGCTGATCTAGTAGTTTCTGCATTTGGTTATAAAGCATATAATCCATTAGAAGAAATTGCAAAGGCTCATTGTAAAGAAGTATATGTAGTAGGTGGGGCAGTTAAAGCTGGAAGTGCAATTCCTGCAACAAAAGAAGGAATGGAAGCTGGATTAAAGGTATAATCTAACATAAGAAAGCCAATTGAGATTGGCTTTCTTTATTGTGTTATTGATTATTCAAATAATATTCAATAAAAGTATCATGATTTATTGATATCTTTAGGTAATGTTTAGCTAATAAACAGACTTGCTTTTTGATGGAAGTAATAGTCACTTTATTCATTATTTAAATTATGGTATAATTAAAATGATGAGGTGATGCAAATGAATAAACTTACGAAATGTATAGTTGTGATATTTCTACTCATGGCAATGCTTCCATCGGTATATGCAACAAATGAAATGGTAGACCGAGGAACGCTGATACCTAATGATCAAAATGGTATTGCAGATACTGCATTATACGAATATATTAAGATTCAAACTGGTAAAAATGAGGTATATAGTAATGATTTAGAAAATATCACTACATTAAAGCTAAGTGATAAGATATATAGTATTAAAAGTTTAGATGGATTAAGCTTAATGAATATGCCTAATTTATTTACACTAGAATTAGACATAAGTACACTATCTACATTAGATGAAGTTGTGAAGTTAAATCAAGTAAAGGAATTAATTATTCTTAATTCATCGTTAACAGAATTACCTGATACATTAAAGGATATGGAAGGTCTAAATGTACTTGAGTTACATAATTCACCAATTGAAGAATTAACAGGCTCTTTCTATGATATTCCTTTCCTAGATACTATTGTATTAGATAGTCTTCCATTAACTGAATTAAGTGATTCTATCAAAGATATGAAGTTTATGGAACATTTAGAGTTATATTCAATGGATATCGAAATTCCTGAAGCTATTTATGATATGAATCGTTTACGTACTTTAAAGATGGAAAATATGGGCTTAGAAAGTGTGTCTGACAGTATTTATAAACTAGAACGATTAGAAGAACTGTCGCTAGCTAACAATAAGATTGAAAGTATTTCTAATAAGATTTATGACTTAACAGCTTTACATAGCTTAAATTTACGTAATAATCGTATTCAAGAAATTGATGGTGGTATTGAACGCTTGTATAACCTAGAAGTGCTTGATGTAAGTCAAAATATGTTAACAACATTACCACTACAAATAACTAGTTTAAATAGTTTAAAAGAACTGCATATAAACGATAATCTAATTGATTGTCTTGAAAGTGATTTTGGATTATTAAAGCTTGAGGGTGTATATGATTTCTTCGAATACAATGAGATTGCGAAATGTGATTATGTAGAGGAAGAACCTGTACTAGAAACAACAATTTTAAGTGTGCTACACAATGTTGTGCAAAGTAATGGATATACTAATCAAGACGTGACAATTGTTTCAAACAATGAAGTGTATTTTGTAGTTAATATGGTTATGCGTAATGAACCATTACGTGAAATCACAATATCTGAGGAAGGTTCATATAAGGTTGATGCTGTAATTGATGGATTAGGTACAGTAGCTACCATTTCATTTACTATTGACCGTACAGCACCAGTTCTTAAGATTAAGGACAATGATTTACAACAAGAAGGCTTTGCTACCGATATTGCGATAGAAAGCAATGAGGCAGGAGTGTTCTATGTAAATGAAGTAAATCATGGTGAATTAAGTATGTTGCTTCTTAGTGACGATGGTGACTATGAGGTTTATGCTGTAGATGAAGCAGGCAATAAGTCAAACGTTTTAAGCTTCTATATTGAAAAGCAAAATGTTGAAAACGAAATTACTCCTATTTCAGTTGAAAAGGAAGTTTCTTATGTTTGGTATTTCGCATACGCAGTGTTTGTAGTAGTTGCTTCGTTTGGAACATATTGGTATCTAAGAAAAGGCATAGAAATGGATAATGCATAGATGGAAAGCTAGACTGAAAAGTTTAGCTGTTTTATAAAAAAATAAAATTTTTAAAAAAAATTAAAATTTTTGTTGACAAGTAGTTTTATTGATGGTATTATAGTTAAGCATTCGATGGTTATGGGCCTGTAGCTCAGGTGGTTAGAGCGCACCCCTGATAAGGGTGAGGTCGTTGGTTCGAGTCCATTCAGGCCCACCATTGAATTTATATACATTTAATTTTGGGGCATTAGCTCAGCTGGGAGAGCACCTGCCTTGCACGCAGGGGGTCAGCGGTTCGATCCCGCTATGCTCCACCAAAATTATCTATATCTTAAATATGGGGCATTAGCTCAGCTGGGAGA
>JAFXJJ010000038.1 GCA_017532345.1 Erysipelotrichales bacterium | reverse complement strand
TTTCTCTGCGACGTTCCTCTTGCGCCTGATAAGCCTTCATACTTCCCATAAACTGAAGAACAACCATTACTAACATCCCTATTCCAAATAGTGGGAAAATAAAAGGTGCTCCTATCATAGTAGCTGACCCTATCCAAAATATAAGGAAAGATACAAAAATTACCATTCCTACTACAGCTGATGCTTTCCCATACTTATTGTCATTTCTATTCATAATCTACTACCTTTCATATATACATAAATAGTATATCATATTTAAGTCTTTTAAACTAGGTTCTCTAGTTTATCAATAATACTATGAACACCATCTTTTTCGTTCATTCGAATGATTGCGCAAATTTTATTACCCGCATCTTTACTTGATGAATCACATAAATATGCTTTCTCATCATCTGTCTTATAATCTATCACAATAAATCGATCATGTATCTTATTGCTCGTTTTGTTCACCTCTAATATAGGATATTCTGAATTAAAATCATCTATCTCTACCTGCTGTAGCTTATCCTGGCATCTTCTATTATCGGTAAATAGAACTACATATACACCATTATTTTTATGCTTTAAATGACTTAATGTCTTGATACTTACATAATCATCAATTATATAAATATTCTGCTTAGCTTGCTTGTAAATACTTATATATGCTTCATCTGCTTCAAACTTCTGACCATCTAAGAATACAAACTCCTTTAATTTATTGTTGTCAACAAAATTATCCATCACTTCATTTAACTGAGTCGATACATCATCAAGCTTATCATCATACCTATCCATCCTTTTAGATAATTGTTCATATTCTGAACTAGTTAACAAAGATCTGTTCTCCATTATGTAATGGCGCATTTCTTTAAACGTTCTAATTATCGCAAGTGTTTGTTTGGTTGCAAGTTCACCTTTCAGTACAGTCGCGAGCATATAGATTCCTTGTTCTGTAAATGCATAGGGTAGACTTCGTGACTTAGTGCTTATATTTGCGGTCAAATTTTTTGACCGCAAATCAATTAATTCACTCTTACTTAGTTGAAATCTAAAATCAAGTGGAAACTTTTCATTATTATTCTTAACTTGTTGATTTAACGCTTTTACTTCATACCCATACAGCACCGCTAAGTCACTATCTAACATTACTTGTTGTCCTCGAATTGTATAAATCATATCTTTAATATTCAAGCTTTTAATTAACTCTGTCATAAATTTGTCCTCCTTATGATTACCTTTAATCTATTATTGTAAGCAAAATAAAAAAGGGACAAAAAAATTAAAAAAAGAGGAACAATTCGTTCCTCTTCATATTATTAATCTAAATCTTCACCTTGAGAAGCAATTACTTTCTTATAGTAGTAGAATGAGTCTTTTTTAGAACGTTTTAAAGTTCCATTACCTTGATCATCCATATCTACATATACGAAACCATAACGTTTTTTCATTTCCCCAGTACCTGCAGATACTAAGTCAATGCATCCCCACATTGTATAACCCATTAGAGGAATACCATCTAGGTTGATTGCATCTCTCATAGATTCAATGTTTGCACGTAAATAATCAATACGGTATGTATCATGGATAGAACCATCTTCTTCAACCTTATCGTCCCATCCAATACCATTCTCAACAATCCATAACGGCTTATGATAACGATCATATAATTGGTTAAGTGCAATACGTAAGCAATTAGGGTCAGTAGCCCATCCCCAAGCGTTGGCATTTAAATAAGGATTCTTTCTACCCATTAAACCATTGCCACCAGCTCTACCAGTGCCATCATCATGAGTACCTTGAACACCACTACCGTAACAAGAGAATGATAAGAAGTCACAAGCATACTTTTCTAAAATTTCTGCTTCGCCTTCACGAGTGTCTAATACTACACCATTTCTTTCATATTCCTTTAACTTAAAGTTAGGATATCTACCACCAACTTGCACATCAGCATACCATAAGAATTGTTCTTGGGCAATCTTTAATGCGAATAGTTGGTCAGCAGGATCACATGTTTCACCATAGATTGGTTGATAAGCTAACATCATACCAACTTTAATTTCAGGATCAATTTCTCTAGCAGCCTTAACAGTTAATGCACTAGCCATGAATTGATTGTATGCAGATTGTGCTTTAGTTTGATGATTTACTTCTAATAAACCAATAGTACCAATTTGCATAAATTCCATCATGTTGATTTCATTGAATGTTAGATAGTATTTAACTTTACCTTTGAAACGTTTCATTACTGTTGTAGAGAACTTAACGAATAAATCAATAACTTCTCTATTCTTCCAACCACCATATTTAAGAACTAATTCAATAGGAATTTCAAAGTGAGCTAAAGTAACTAATGGCTCAATTCCATATTTTAATAATTCATCAAATACATTTTCATAGAATTTTAAACCTTCTTCATTAGGTGTTTCACTTGCAAGATCAGGGAAAATTCTAGGCCATGCGATACTCATACGGAATGTCTTAAAGCCCATTTCAGCCATTAAAGCAATATCTTCTTTATAGTGATGATAGAAGTCTGTTGCTTTATGAGATGGATAATATGTATCTTCCATTACGCATGGAATAGCACCTTCTGGGAAGCTTACAGGCTTACCGAATTCCATTTGGTAAACACCTTTTTCACCAGTTTCAGGAATAACCCATCCAATTCTTCTTGGTTGTGTGTGACTTCCAGCAGTAGTAACATCAGATATTGTTAATGCTTTACCACCTTCATTGTAGCCACCTTCGTATTGGTTTGCAGCTGTTGCTCCACCCCAAAGGAAATCTTTTGGAAATTTACTCATTTTATTTTCCTCCTTATGAAAGAAATACTTGCGTAAAACAAGTATTTCTATATTTATATACTATTATACTAAATAATTACAGTTAATACATCTTCTTTACTGTTAACATTACCTTCTTTTGTTGTTACAACATCTAAGTAATCAGCAGTATTAGTAATGATTACTGGAGTTACAACTGAGAATCCAGCAGCTTTAACTGCATCGATATCAACAGTAATTAATAATTGACCTTTTGTAACTTTATCACCTTGTGCAACATGAGCCTTGAAGTGTTCACCATTTAATTGAACTGTATCTAAACCAATGTGAACTAATACTTCAGCACCGTTATTAGAAACGATACCAACTGCATGTAATGTTGGGAATAAAGTCATAACTGTACCATCACATGGAGCATATACGTTACCATCTGTTGGATCAACAGCAAAACCTTTACCTAATAATTCACCAGAGAATGCTTCATCTTTTACTTCTGATAATGGTAATAACTTACCTGTTAATGGAGAAGCTAATTCTTCTTTTTTAACCTTTAATTCACTTACGCTTTCTTTCCTGGCAGACTCCTTTACTGTGCCGTCTTCATCCTTGAAAGTTAAGAATGCACCAACAAAACCTGCAACAGTTGAAGCTAATAAGTATAATGCACCCATAATTAATGAACCACCTGCATTAGCTGGATTAATCATACCTGGTAAGCTAAATACACCCATCAGCCATTGTATAGCATGCTAAACCTAAAACAGCACTGATTCCACCAAATACTGCAGAAATAGCACATGTTAACCAGAATTGATATCCATGAGCTAATGTTACACCATAGATAGCTGGTTCAGTAACACCGAAGATACCTGAAATCCAAGCTGGTAAAGCAACGTCTTTTAACTTTTGATTTTTAGTTTTTAACCAAATAGCAATAACAGCACCTGTTTGTACGAATGAACAGCATCCCATTGCAGCCATTAATGGTTGAGGAGTACCCATCATTAAACCTACGATAATAGTCATGATTACTGCTGAGTGAACACCAAACATAACTAAGATTTGCCATAAACCACCCATTAAAGCACCAGCAATAATTGGAGAGAATGCATAAGCACCATTTAAGAAATTATTGATAGCATTTGATAATGCAGTAGCTACAGGGCCAATGATACAGAAACCAACTGGTAACATAACACCTAATACAATTGCAGGAGTTACGAATGTCTTAACAACATCTGGAACGATTTTGTTTAATAACTTTTCAAATGGAACAGCTACAAAACTTAATAAGATAATTGGTAATACTGTTGAATGATATCCAGCAGTAACTGACATACCTAAAACACTTAATTCAACATTTTGGATTGCAGGATAACATAAAGCAGCACCTAATGTCATACCTAAGAATGGATTACCACCTAATTTTTTGAATGTATTGTAACCTAAAATTACTGGGAAGAATAAGAACATTGCGTCAGCTGCAGCAGCTAATAATTGACCTAAACCACCAGCTGCAGGTACGATAGCAGTCATGTCTAAAATAGTATTAACACCTTTTAAGATCCCTGAAGCACATAAGATACCAATTGATGGCATGAAGATACCAGTAATCATATCGAATACTTTTTCAGAAGCACTCATCTTTTTACCTTCACCTTTAGCATCACCTTGAATACCAGCAACAGCACATACATCTTTGAATACATCTGGTACATGGTTACCGATAACTACTTGGTATTGTCCACCAGCCTTCATAACTGTAACAACACCATCCATGTTTTTAAGAACGTCAGTATTCGCAATACTTTCATCCTTCAAAGTAAAACGTAAACGAGTTACACAGTGTGTTAAACCTAATACGTTTTCTTTTCCACCGACATTAGCAATAATGTCTTTAGCTAAACTTTCATATTTACCCATTTCTTTGTCCTCCTTGTCTAAATATGAATTTGTATGATAATTAATCCTGCTGTTTAGCCAACCCAATGTTACTACCATTGGATTAATTTCCACCTAAGTTATTGATTTGTTTTATATACAACTCTTTCGATATGAATCATTAAATATAATTTCTCATCATCACTAATACTATAAGAATAATTACGCATAATATATTCCTCAATCTTTAATACACAATCATATGCATTAACGTATTTGTCTTTGATGATATTAAACAAGCTATCATCTGTATCCCCACGATATTCACTTCTAAGGATAACGCGTTGTGCGAAGAAACGAATATGCGTGATAAAGCGATAGTAATATACTGATTTTGTATCAAACTCCATATTGAAATAGTAACGTACAATATTACTGATATCATGAATTACTTTCGTAATTTCATAAACATCTTGCATTGTCCCACTATCCATCTCAGCATTTACAATGTGCATAGCAATTGATCCAGCTTCTTCTTCAGGAAGCTTTACATCAAAGCGTTCTTCAATCATTTCTAATACTTTTAAACCGACTTCATATTCTGGTTCATAAAAACGTCTGATTTCCCATAGCATTGGATTAGAAAGAGTAATACCTTCCTTGTAGCGTTCGATAGCTGTATGTATATGATCACTTAATGAAATATATAAAGTATCATTTAAATTTTTATTAAGTACTGACTTTGTAAACTCAATAATGCTACTTGCGAAATCAATATATTCTATAGGCATTTCACTTAGAAGTTGAACTAACTTATCGTTCATATTTGAATCTTTAAGATAGAAACGTTTATTAATCAATGAATCATCAAACTCATCGCCAGACTTTTTCCCAAATGCAATTCCTTTACCCATAACAATCTGTTCATTACCATTTTCATCAAGAATTGATACGACATTATTGTTGATGACCTTATGAATAACCACTGAAATTCTCCTCTCTAGATAACATAAAAACCTATACATTACAAAAACAACTTAATGCTTTTGAACTGTATAGGTTTAGCTTGACTTAACAATTACTATCCGTATTTTGTTCGCGGTTACATTCTAGCACACCCAATCACTCGTTGCAAGTTAATTTTACATTTTTAGTAAATTTATTCTACAAACAAAAAGAAAACCCTATTACTAGGGTTATACTTTAAGGTTAATACTACCTTCAAAATTAGGAACCATCATATCTTGAGTAACTTCCATTGTTTCAATTAGATTAGCCATACTTGCTTCATTAGCTTCCATAGCTTTCTTAAGAACACTAGTAGAAACGCTAGTTTGAAGTTGTGATGTACTCATACTCATTGATAGATTAGCGATATAATTTGTAATGTCCATATAATCACCTTCCTACTATATATATCTTATCATATTTAGAAAAAATAAGTATTCTTAAATTATTTAATATGGTGAATTATGTTATACTAATAAAAAGGAGAAACAATAATATGACTTATAATGAAGATGTATTTGAATGCACTACTAAAATTGTAGCTGCAGCTATGGAGGAAGCCGAGGTTGAAATTAATACCGAGGGAGGCGAACAGGTTGCTGAATTCTTCGCTACCATTTATCATCGTCTAACAGCTATCGCATTAGGTGAGGATGAAAAGCCAGAAAAAACAGGTTCCTTTGAAATCTACCAAGATGATAAGAATGAATATCATTTTGTTTTAAAAGCAACTAATGGTGAAGTTATCGCTGAATCACAAGGATATAAAACAAAAGCTGCTTGTTTAAAGGGTATTGAAAGTGTTCAACGTAATGCCCCTAATTCAAAGATTAATGAAGTTAAAGGATAGAATTAATAAAGGGATGTGATTAACACATCCCTTTAGCTTTATAGTTTTATTTCTTATACAACTGTGAATGATAATACTGTGTATACTACATATAAAGCAAGCATTAAAGCACCTTGCCATTTATAACCACGTCCCTTTAATAAGAATGGTAATAAGAATATCAACATAGCACCTAAGCCAAATGGTGAAGCAAGATAGAATGCATTGTCAGTAATATTAATACCAGTTATAGCAGCAGGAATACCTAATACTAATAATAAGTTTAATGTATTAGCACCAATGATATTTCCAAGTGAAACATCTTGATGTCCTTTAATTAAAGCAGTAACAGAAGTTACAAGTTCTGGTAATGAAGTACCTAAAGCAACGAATGTAACAGCGATAACACCTTGAGGAACCCCTACTCTAGTTGCGATTACTGTACCACAGTTTACTAATAATTGAGCGCCTACGAATAACATAGCAGCAGCTACAACTATAGTAACAACACTCTTAACCAAGCTATCGCCTTCACCTGAAGTTTCTTCCTCCTCATCACCACCAGCACTCTTCATACTCATATATGCATAGAAAACGAATACTGCTAATAAGGCGATACCCATAAAGCGATTTAATGATCCTGTCATCCATCCAACAGCCATTACAACAAGATATGTAGCAAAGAACATAATCCCACGCCATCCAATATCACTTCTCTTAATACCAGTAGATGGATTAACTAATTGAGGAATAGCAGCAATCAATAATGTGTTACATACAATTGATCCAAATGCATTCCCAACAGCCATATCGCCTTGTCCTTGGAATGCAGCAGTAGTAGATACTAATACTTCTGGTAAAGTAGTACCTAAACTTACAATTGTTGCACCAATTACAACTTGAGGAATACCAAAACGTTTACTGATTGCAACGGAAGCATCAACGAAACGGTCACCACCAAGAATAATTAGCACAAAACCTACTACGAATAAACCGATACAAAGTAGGAAATTCGCCTCTAAAAATTCTGTCATATTTTTCTCCTTATTTTAGCTACAAAATACAATAAAAAGACTCTTATTGTTATCAATAAAAGTCTTGCCAAGAAATTCTTATCTAAACTTCTTAATAATACCGGTTAATATTAACGAGATGACGGCATTATTCATAGCAAAATATACTATGTAGCTACTCCCTTTTATATTAATAAGTATAGCGAATTTCAGATATAAATGTCAATTATAAATCTAATAATTGTAAATGAATTGTAAAAAGTGTATGGTTATTTTGCGTTGAATTGTTCGAAAATAAACATCTTAAAGTCTTTTCTAACTTCATCTAATACTTCTTGTGATTTGATTGTCCAAGTGACTGGCATAGCACCCAGTAACTTATTTAATCTAAATCCTAAACTGTTCTTACCACGATAATCATATGCTACGAAGTCTGGTCTTGCAATCACGTTTGTTAGTAAGTGTTCAATCGCAAAATACTTCCAATTAAAGGCATCTCCATTATCTTTAAAGAAACGCATTGATAATTGTCCACGAATAACCTCTGGTCTATGCTTACGATACCAGCTTACAACTAGTGGATTAAATGACTCAATCACATAATCGCCATGATAATTTGCTAGCATTGGGCTAATAACTTCACATAAGTGCATATTGAAGTCTTCTGATTTATATTCCACAATTAATGGAGTTTTCCCATCAACTAGCTTTAAAACATCTTCTAATAAAGGAATTGTTTCATCACTATCGCATAAACGGAATTGCTTCAACTCTTCATATGTATAATCAATCACTTTTCCCTCAACACCACATACACGTTTAAGTGTCAAATCATGGAATACTACAGCTACATCATCCTTAGTTAATTGCACGTCTAGCTCAATTCCATAATTATTGTCTACAGCTAATTTAAATGCCTTCATAGAATTCTCTGGTGCATCAGTTTTATTATTATGTAAACCACGATGTGCATAATAATATGTTAATAGTTTACTGAAATCACGCTTTTGATTATTAGGCATAATTAAGAATAAATAAATTAATAGTAATATAACTAATATAATAATTAATACTTTCATAATCATTACTCCTAATCATCAACATCAAAGTTTTCTAAGAAATCCTTCTTAGCTTCTGGTTTAGAATCACCATGCTTAACTTGTGACATTGTTAAGAATGCAGCTGCTGTGAAGAATACCGCATAAGGGAATAATGTACCATAAGATACATGTTCTAATAAGTAACCTGAAGCAATTGGAGTAAGGATTTGTGCAGCCATTGAGAATGTATAATATAATCCAGTATATTTACCTACATCACTAGCACTAGCCATTTCAACAACCATTGGTAATGAGTTAACACCGATAGCAGCCCATGCTAATCCAACAAGAGCGAATCCCACGTTAACGATAGGATGATATCCATCCATAATACCTACTGCAAAGAAGCATGATCCTAATAGTAATAAACCTAACATAATTGTTTTCTTACGGCCAATCTTTGCAGAGATTTGACCAATTGGAATATATGAGATAATCGCAGCTACAGTTGCCACCATTAAACAGTTTGCATAGCCACCATTTTCCATCATCCATACGTTTGTAGCATAACGAGAGAAAGCAGTTGTAACAGCATTATATGCTGTAAACCATAAGAAGATTGAACATAAAATAAACATTAAACTACGTTGTACATCCTTAGGTAATGGTGCCGATTTCTTATTATCTGTCACTACCTCTTCCACAACTGGCTCTTCTTCTGGATACATCTCAGCAATCTCTTTGCGTAATTTATTTTCAGGAATAGCAACCACTAATACAACTACTGCAAGAATCATAAATAATGCTACTGAAATAAATAAATTTAAATAGTTAGGTGTAGCTCCACCTTTAACTAGAAGTTTAATCATAATTAATGAATAAACACCACCTAAAGCACCCATTAAGTTAATAACGGCATTAGCTTTAGAACGTAAAGGTTTTGGTGTTAAGTCTGGCATTAATGCTACTGCTGGAGAACGATAGAAGCCCATTGCAAGCAATACTAATCCTAATGCGATAATAAACAAATTGAAGTTGCGTGTATTATCTGCATATGGCAACAACATCATCGCTGTAACTGCTACTGTAGTACCAGCAATGATAAATGGTGTACGTTTTCCTAAACGTGTTTCTACACGGTCTGATAATGTACCAAAGAAAGGTAATAAGAATAATGCTAGTAAATTATCTACTGCCATAATAGTACCAGTCATTGTTTCCCCTAAGTTAAATGAGTTTGTTAAGATAAGTGGTACAACATTATCATACATTTGCCAGAATGACGAAATTGACATAAAGGCAAGACCTAATAATATAGTCTTTTTATAATCCAATTTCATAGTAATCCTCCTCAACTATAAATATAAGTAAATTATACTAGAGATACATCAATATTGTAAGCCCTTTAATATAATATACATAACTATTTTAATTAATTCTTTTCTCTTTCTTGTAACTCTTTTAAACATTCATCAAATTCTTTGCAATCTAATGGAAACTTAACTACTGTCCTCTTAGTTGCTGATACATAAGCAGCATTAGCTAATTCTAATGAATAGTATCCTTCTTCCCCAGGCGTTACTAATGGTTCATTATCCGTAATAGCCTTAGTAAAGTTCTCTAACATACCTACATATGGTGCCATACTTGGAATAATAGAATTATTATCTGTACCATGAGAAGAAGCAAAACTAGTAACATGCTTTTCAATATCTAGGTATTCATTACTGAAGCCTGTTGTTGTTTGGCGATACTCACTACTACTAGAATGGAAATACTCAGTAATTTCATCTTCCACCATGACTAACTTTCCTAAATCACCAACAATTTCTAAGCGTTCTTCACTTATAGCTTCACCTGTTGTTAATAGAAGTTGCCCACTAGTACCATTTTCATAATTCATTAGTAACATAACTTCATCATCTACTTCAAAGTCATTATACTTACCAAATGGAATATTGGCATATAATTCATTAGGCATACCAAACATGTAATACCAAATGTCTAATAAATGTTGTGCTTGATTAATTAATGCGCCACCACCCTCTTCAGTGAAAGAGCTTCTCCAAGAGGAAGATTTATGATAGTTTACTGTTCTAAAATATCGTGTATTAACTACACTAATACGATGGATATTACCATATTTTCCACTATCTAGTTGTTTCTTAATATATTGGTATTTAGGATATAAACGTTGGTGGAACATAACCGCATAAACTACATTATGCTCACGTATAACTTTCTCTGCTTCTTTGACACTACCAATATCAATACCTACTGGTTTATCGCACATAATATGCTTACCGTGTATAGCAGCCTCGATCATTTGTGCTGGATGAAGTTTATGAGGGGTTACAATTAATACTGCATCAAATTCATTATCTTCATATAGTTCTTTGGTTGTTGACAATACCTTTACATTATCATAGTGTTCATATGCATATGCTTGATTAGCTTCACTTCTAGTAACAATATGCGTTAATGCTAATCCATCGATTAATCCTCCATAAATCATATCTGCATATCGTTTCCCCATACTTCCTAATCCAATAACTGCAATTCTTACCATAATTATTCTCCTTTATCTATTTAAAGGTGGAGTTTATTCTCCACCTTGTATTTCACCACTAGATGCTGCACCATCTACAATATCAGATAATTCTGGATTCTCACTTGATATAGCCATATCATCACTTGCTGATTCTTCCTCATCCTCTAATACACTATCATATCGTTTAGGATCATCATTTTCTTGGCGCATTGATACTGCCATCTCATATAAATCTGGATCATTCTCCATTAAATACTGAGCATCCTTTGCTGGTACTTCATCGCCATTTAAGATTCTCATTGCGATTTTCATACAATTAGCTATTACTTCAAAACTTTCCTCCATTGCATCTGCTTGTTTCTTAGCACTTTCTAATTGTTGAAGCAGCATCGATGTCTCAGCCATTTTCTCTTGTAGCAATTTAAGACTTTCTTGCTGCGCTGCATTAGCTTCATCAAGTAATAATTGATTAGTGTAATCAGTAATTGCATGATATGAATTCTTTTTATATGTATTAATTAATTGCGTAAATTCTTGACGCAAATCTACTGATGCCACGTTAGAAGCTAATGATTTTAAATATGCAACTGAATCTGTTATCTTAAAATAACTATCATAGACATTAGATGCCTTATCAACGCCAAAAGAATATACATTATTTTTGATTTCATTTATTAATTCATCTTTAGCCTCAGCACTCATTGAATCATAATATCCTACACTATCTAAGTATTCCGCAAATAATTCCCCATAATTTTTCTGAGCACTAGTAGATTTAGAAGTTGGTGAAATTGTGAAGCTAACAGTATCAACATTTTGTATTGTACCTTTATTTACTACTTGATGCATTCTTGTATTCATTGTTGTTACAGTCGGATTAATTGTATTTATCTTCATAATATCACCCTATTTCCATATATATGTATATCGGTTGTAAACTACAAATATAAACACTAATTCATAATAAAAGGTGTATTTGAAATACACCTTTATAACTTATTCCATAATATTGAATTCATTAATTAATGATTCAAGTGTACGAGCTTGTCCACTTAATTCTTCACTAGCTGCGGCACTTTGTTCACTTGTAGCACTATTAGTTTGAACTACTGCAGAGATTTGTTCGATACCTAATGTTACTTGTGAAATAGCACTTGACTGTGCTTCACTAGCTTCTGAAATTTGGTTAACTAACTCTACTGCTTCTTCTGTTGTTGTTACTACACCTTGAAGAGCTGTAGCTGTCTTACTAGCGATTTGACTACCATTAGCGATAGCCTCAGTAGTTTGTTCGAT
>JAFXJJ010000037.1 GCA_017532345.1 Erysipelotrichales bacterium | reverse complement strand
ACTTACTTTACCCATACCGCTTGCAGTAGCTGATCCAGTTCCTGCAGCAGCCACAGTTGTTGCCATAGCCATAGTAACTAACGCTAAGCTAGCAACCACTTTCATTAATTTTTTCATAAAACTTCTCCTCCATATATGTATGAACATCTACTGATGTAAATACCTATTCTTTTTCTGAATCATCAACTTCCTTTTCAGAAGTTTCTGCTTCAATAATACGATTATCCTCAATTTGATGAGCTTCATCGCTTTCATAGATCACTACTTCATTCTTATCACTAGAAGCTTTCTTTTTATTAGTAAACTTCATGTAGCCTAAGCCCCCACCTAGTACTACTAAGAATGCTAGTAATCCAAATACTAACGGATTCATTCCTTGTGATGGAGTATCACCAACATCACCAGGATTTTCATTGTTGCTAGATGGATCCTCTTCAGTTTCTAATTCATCTCCAATATCAAACATATAACTAGATACCATGAACTTAATGTTGTCAGTATCTTCTAAATCAACAATCATACTATATTCAATATTGGCATTAACTAAAGTTTCCATCATTGCTTTACTAATAGTTATATTAGCAAGTACTTTGTCATCTTTAGTAACAACAATATAGTCACCTAAAGTATACGAACCTTGTGGAATAATGAAACGTACTACATTATCAACAAGTTTGACATTACTTTCAAAAGTTGAACCATCGCTGTAAACATCTAGTTTAACACCTTTATCAGATTCAGTTGAACCTTGTTCACGGTTATCTTCTACTAAATTGTTGTTAGGCTTTTCACTTCCACCCGTAATAACAACACGTATACCACCACACATAATATCAAATTTTAGTGTAGTTGTAAATGTAGTTGGACCATTTTCTAAAGAAGTTATATCATTTTCTGTAAATACATATTCAGCAGCTAATTTATATGGATTAGCATCTGCAGTTGGCTCTTTATATTCTAGACCTGGCACAAAGCAAAAAACATTTGATTGAGCATACACTACTGCCTTAGAACCTTCCGGATATGTACCTTGAGGAAGCGTAAATTTAATATACGAAGAATCTTCAGGTACTTCAATATATCCAAGTTCATTTTCGATAACACTTCCATTTGTATATGTATTAGCCATTACATTACCAATACCTAATGTAGTTATTAGACCAATACAAGCTAGTATCTTTACTAATTTCATTCTTTCACCTCAGTTATTTAGAACCTACCTTAAGGTTATTTAAGTCATCCTTAGTTAGACCTAAAGATTCCATTTTGTTTAAAGCTTGTTCTCTCTTTTCACCAAAAGTTTCAATTAAACTATCTTTCTTCGAAGTATCATAAGCACACCCATCTTTTCCAACTACAAATGAATCTTCTTCAAATGCATATACAATCTCAGTGGATGTTGCTTGTTTAGTATCTGCACTCTTACAGTTAATTGTATAGTACATCATATCTTCATTAATTTGATAGTTATAGTTTGTATCACCATAAACATCAACAATTACAACAGGACCTTCTCCAAACACAGTATAAAGCGATTCAGTATATCCTTCATATGAACTTATATAACCAAAACGGAATGTTGTAAGATCCTCTGTTTTTTCATAATATCCAGCTTTATTTCGTGAATATCCTGCATCAATTAATATATCAACCACTTCAGTTCTTGTTTTTGTTTTCGAACAACCAGCAACTAGAAGTAGGCACATTACCACTTTAAGTATTCTTTTCATCTTAACACCTCCTATATATTATACTTTATATTCTGTTAATTGAAAAGATATTTTCACAATATTTCTTGACAATAATAGGGTCGTTTCCGACCCTATATTATTATTTTTAATCAAAATGATAAGACTTCTTTTTT